>CAZHAY010000012.1:0-38468 GCA_964530545.1 uncultured Marinobacter sp. | reverse complement strand
TTGCCTAACATCCCGTTTGGCGGCGTGAAAGACAGCGGTTATGGACGCGAGCACGGTGGTTTCGGTATGCACGAGTTTGTGAATGTTAAGGCGGTGCTGATTACCGACTGACACTCGCTTCCTGGCTGCCGACCAGCCGATCGGTTGCCATTTATCTGTAACGGGTCCCAGGTCAGGGCCGGCCGTGGGTTATGCAACCCATGTCCAGCTCTGTTCACGACGTTTCGGTATTTCAGCTTGAAGGTTGCTAACTATCCGCCGATAATTCCTGTCTGACACCGTGTTACTGACCGTGTCCTGTTTATCCACGTGTGCGAACCGGGAGAATTAGTATGTCTTTAAAGCTTAATACCATTATCTGCAGTACCCGCCCGGGCCGGGTCGGACCTGCCATCGCCAACTGGTTTCACGGGTTCGCCAATGAAAACGGGCAGTTCGCCAGCACGCTGGTGGATCTGGCTGAATTCAGTCTGCCGATTTACGATGAGCCAAACCATCCACGGCTGCAGACCTACGAAAACGATCACACCAAAGCCTGGTCCGCCAGCGTAAACGAAGCGGATGCCTACGTGTTCGTCATTCCCGAATACAACTATTGCCCACCACCCTCATTCTTTAACGCCGTGAATTACGTCTACAGTGAGTGGAATTATAAGCCGTGCGGCTTCGTCAGCTACGGCGGCGTATCCGGCGGCCTGCGCTCGGCACAACTGGCGAAGCAGCTGGTGACCACCGTCAAGATGATGCCGATGGTGGAAGGGGTCATGGTCCAGATGCCCTGGGAACATCTCGATGAAAACCAGCAATTCCGCGCCGGTGAACCCCATCAAAGCTCCGCCGACGTTATGCTGACTGAAATGGCCAAATGGGCAGAAGCATTGAAAGCCATGCGTTAACGCGAACTATTAGCGGCTCAACCTGAACCCGTCCACGGACTACCAATGACTACGAAAAATTTGGTGCTGATAGGCATGCCCGGCAGCGGCAAAAGCACGGTCGGCGTTCTTCTCGCCAAGCGTCTGGGGCTGGGCTTCGTGGATACGGACCTGGTCATTCAGCAACAGCAGGGCCGTACTCTGCAGGATATTGTTGACCAGGACGGATATCAGAGGCTGCGCCAGATTGAAGAGCAGGTGCTTCTCGGCCTGAAGGTCACCGGTCATGTCATCAGCACCGGCGGCAGTGCGGTTTACAGCAGCGCCGCCATGGAGCTTCTCAGGCAGGACGGCTTCGTCGTCTTCCTTGATATTCCACTGGATGAGGTGGTGGCCCGGATCGGCGACTACAGTACCCGTGGTATATCCCGCCGCCCTGACCAGACACTGGCTGAGTTGTTTGAGGAACGCTTCGCGTTGTATACCCGCTACGCAGACGTCACCATACGGGGACCGGGCCTTTCCCATGATGACGTCTGTGACGCAGTGATTTCTTCTATCGTCTGAATGGCTGTCTCAGCGGTGCCGCGAGTTCGTCAGGCCTAAAATACCGTACTAACAAGATAAGCCGTGTACCCCACGAATACCGCCAGCAACAGTACCCCTTCCAGGCGATTGATCCGGCCCGGGCCCCGGAACCCCCAACCCAGCACGAACAGCGCAAGCGTCAGCGTGGCCATGACCGGGATATCCCTTGTTAATACCTCTCTGTCAACGGCCATGGGTGAGATCATGGCAGCGATGCCGACGACCGCGAGGGTGTTGAACAGGTTGGAGCCGAGTATATTGCCCAGGGCCAGGTCGTGCTCTCCCTTCCGTATTGCGATCAACGACGAAGCCAGCTCCGGTAACGAGGTACCTACCGCAACGATCGTGAGCCCGATAATCAGATCGCTTACTCCAAAGGCGGAGGCGAGGTCTACGGCACCCCAGACCAGCAGGCGCGAGCTGATGATCAGCACGATCAGCCCCACCACGAGCCAGAATATTGCCTTTCGCAGGGGCATGGTATGACTCTTCAGGTCGGCTTCAACCCCCGTTGCAATAGCATCCGACGGGGTTCGGATTGCAGACCAGATGCTCCACCCCAGCAGAAAGAAAAACACGGCGAGCAGACCAAAGGCATCCAGTCGGCTGAGTTCACCGTCAAACAGTTGCCAGGCGGCAAAGGCCGTAACCGCTGCAAGTACCGGCAATTCACGCCGTAGCACCTGGGAGTGGACGGTGATGGGGGCAATGACAGCCGTCAAGCCAAGTATTAATGCAATATTGGTGATATTGGACCCGTAGGCGTTGCCCAGAGCGAGCCCCGGATTGCCCTGGGAAGCCGCCAGTGCGGAGACAACCATTTCGGGCGCCGAGGTTCCGAAGCCGATGACCACCATGCCAATCAGTAACGGCGGCATGCCGGCGTGATCTGCGGTAACAGCGGCACCATCGACAAAACGGTCGGCGCTCCAGACGAGCAGTACCAACCCGACGGCGATCGCAAGCAAAGGCATTAACATGGGCCTGACTCCATGGCAGGTCGTTGGGTTTCAGCTGAAATTCAGCAGCTTAATTGCAGTCAACAGTCACTATTAGCTTGTAAATTCTGTATTATCTTGGCCCACAACAATACTATCAAGACCGCTTTACGTGAAATTCAGGCGCGGGAATCCATTTGGGGTACGGAGGTAAATGATGCGCGAGCAGGCAAGTTTCAACAGGAGGATACCGGATGTTCGTCATTGATCAACTGATTTTACTGGCCGCGATTCTGATCCTGACCGGTATCCTCTCCAGCAAGCTCTCTGCTCGTCTTGGGTTACCGGTGCTCGTACTCTTCCTGATGATTGGTATGTTGGCCGGGGAGAACGGGGTCGGGGGGATTTCCTTTGATAACCCCAATGCGGCCCATGCTCTGGGTACGCTTGCGCTCGCCATGATTCTGTTTGACGGCGGCCTGCAAACGCCTGTCGCTGCCATCAAGCAGGTCTGGAAGCCCGCATCTGTTCTGGCCACGTTCGGGGTACTGGGCACAGCTGCCATAACGGGCCTTGCCGCTGCCTGGATTCTTGATCTGCCACTTCTGCATGGCTTGCTTCTTGGCGCCATTGTCGGCTCCACAGACGCCGCAGCGGTATTCTCCCTGCTACGGAATGCGGGCATCCATCTGAACAAGCGCCTCAAGTCCATACTGGAAATTGAAAGCGCATCCAACGACCCGATGGCAATTTTCCTGACGGTGGGTCTGCTGGAAATTCTGGTGAATGATCTGCCCCTGGGGTTGGGTCTGTTTCAGCTTTTCGTGATGCAGATGGGCATCGGTGCGGTGGTTGGCCTGGCGGTAGGCTGGGCGTCTGTGCATGTTATCAACCGTATTCAGCTCATGGCTACGGGGCTGTATCCCGTAATGGTTGCTGCCTGTGGGTTACTGGCCTTTGGGGTCGCAGCCAATCTTAACGGAAGTGGCTTCCTGGCGATTTTTATCGCAGGGGTAATCATCGGTAACAGTCGTTTTGTCTTTCAGCGGGGGACGTTTCTTTTCCACGACGGCATGGCCTGGCTCAGCCAGATCACCATGTTCGTTATGCTTGGCCTGCTGGTCGACCCGCTTTCACTGATCGACGTCTGGCTGGAAGGTCTGCTGATAGCCCTTGTGCTCGTCTTTGTGGCCCGGCCCTTGGTCGTCGTTCCGGTACTTAAATTCTTTGGTTTCGGCGGTCGTGAAATAACGCTGGTTTCCTGGGTGGGGCTGCGGGGATCCGTGCCCATCATCCTGGCGATTTTCCCCCTGATCTATGGGCTGGAAGAAGCCCCGATCATTTTTAACGTGGTTTTCTTCGTGGTTCTGATCTCGGCTACCGTGCAGGGGTCCTCGCTTCCGTGGGTATCGCGGAAGCTCGGCCTGACCGAAGAGCCGGAGGCGCAGCCGGCGGCAACTCTGGAAATTTCTGCGCTTAACGACGTCGACGCGGAAATTGTCCAGTACATGTTAGGGGATAATCCCAGGGCAGCCAGCCGGCTCCTGTCGCGGATGGCGTTGCCGGACGGAACCGTCGTTGCCATGGTTACCCGCGGGCAGGAAGTGATTGCGCCCCGGGGTTCTACACGGTTGCTCGCAGGAGACCACCTGTTCGTCGTGTTAAAGCCTGCTATTCGCCCCTTTGTGGACTGCGTTTTCTCCGAAGCCCTGAAGGCTTTTGATAATAACGAAACCACCACCGAACGCCTGTGGCTGAAGGGCAATACCCGAGTGGATGATGTTATGAGTTCCTACGGCATCCATCTGGGTGAAGAGCGTGAGTTAACGCTGGATCAGCTGGTCAAGAAAAAGCTGGGTGATGTCGAACCCACGGAAGGAACCGAGCTGGTAATCGAAGCCATGCGCGTTCGCGTCGAAGCCATGATCGGCGTTCGGGTTGCTACCGTTAGTCTGACGCCAATTGTGAGTGTTGGGAGCGACTGAGTCAGTTAGTGGTACCCCCGGCAGGACTTGAACCTGCTACCTTCCCCTTAGGAGGGGGACGCTCTATCCAGATGAGCTACGGGGGCGTTACCGCGGAAAGGCCGGTATGATAACGGGCTGAGGTTCAGGTCTCAAGGCGGTTTTTGCGTCGCTGCGGGGCCTGGTCGTTCCGTTCTGCTTCGGGGTGTTTCGTGGCGGGTCTGACGTCGGTCAGCATTATTATTCCGGTTCTTAATGAAGCCGTTGCGATTGTACCTACGTTGCAGCGGCTTGCTGGTTTGCGACAGGGCGGAGCCGAGGTGATTGTGGTGGATGGCCATAGCACCGATGGCACCCTGGCGCTGGCGGAACCGCTCTGTGATCAGCTATTAGAATGTGATCCTGGCCGGGCCTTTCAGATGAATCTTGGCGCCCTTTCGGCCTCCGGCGAGCTGTTACTTTTCCTCCACGGCGACACCATACTGCCCTCCGAAGCCGGGCAGGTGCTGCAGAAATTTCTCCGCAGTAACCGGGCCTGGGGTCGCTTCGATGTCCGGCTGAGCGGCCGCCAGCCCATGTTCCGGCTTATCGCCCTCCTGATGAACCTGCGCTCCAGACTCACCGGCATTGCGACCGGTGACCAGGGCATTTTTGTGCGTCGCGAAGTGTTCGAGTCGCTCGCTGGATTCCAGGAGATTCCGTTGATGGAGGACGTGGAGCTGTGCAGGCGCTTGCGGCGTATCTGTCCGCCGTATTGTGCGTCACCACCGGTACTCACAGACAGTCGGCGGTGGGAAAAGCACGGCATCTGGCGCACGATCTGGTTAATGTGGCGGCTGCGATGGCGATACTGGCGCGGCGCGGACCCGGCCGTACTCGCACAGGCCTATCGTACGGAAGTGCGGCGCGGCAGTATCAATGCCTCGACTGAGGCCCGGTCTCCATGAGTTGTACGGTCCAGTTGATCCAGTTTGCCAGGTGGCCCCGGCCCGGCCGCGTCAAGACCCGGCTGGAACCGGAGCTGGGCGTTTATGGCGCACTGCAGGCTCATATCCGTCTGACGTTGACGGTAATGGACCAGCTGCAGGCCAGTGGCCACCCCTTGCAGCTGGCCTGGGATGAGTCGCTGGTTACGCCGCCAGCAGAGTCCCGCGCCATTCTTGATGCCCTGGCACGTCGTGATATTCAGACTGGCCTTCAGCAGGGCGCCGATCTTGGGGAACGCATGACCCATGCGCTCTCAACAGCACTGGTCCAGGCTGACCGGGCGATGGTCATTGGCAGCGATTGCCCGTCCGTTGATGCGTCCTATATTGAGCAGGCGAGGGTTTTACTCGATCAGGCCGACGTGGTGTTTGGTCCGTCGGATGATGGCGGTTACGTGCTGATTGGGGCCCGCAGGACAGCGCCAGACATGTTGTCGGGTGTGGCCTGGGGTACGTCTGATGCGCTAACGCAGAGTATCAACGCTGCGGAGCGCTCAGGGTTGTCGGTGGCGCTTTTGCCACCCCGGTGGGATGTGGATGAACCGGCGGACTGGCACCGGTTCATCCGTTTCATGGCTCAGTCGGAAAGCGGCGGCTGAGCCCGCAGGCGTTCCAGGGTCTCATGGGAGGTTTCCCGGTCGGGACCGGTTAACACCAGCAGGCTGGCCTGCTGAGTATCAAACACCCGGTCAAATACGGTCAGCAGTTCGTCTTTGCTGACCGCGGCAACAGCGTCGGCGAGTTGCTGGCGGGTGTCGAAGTCCAGCGCCTGCCGGTCAATTTCCTGCCAGTACCGCTCCGATACCGCCGACAGGGTGCGCTCCTGCTCGGTCAGCTTGCTGATGACCGCCTGCCGCTCCCGCTCCAGTGCACTCTCATCCATGTCGGCCAGCCGCGGGCGGAACTCTGCGGCAAACTCGGATACGGCCTTATCAATGGCTTCTGCACCGGCTTCGGGGGATTGCACCACCAGCCCGATGGCGGGTGTTTCCAACATCTCGAAGGGCGTCGCATACACGATATAGCCCATCTGCCGCTGGGTCCGGATTTCTTCATAGAA
This sequence comes from uncultured Marinobacter sp., assembly GCA_964530545.1. Classification (GTDB taxonomy): domain Bacteria; phylum Pseudomonadota; class Gammaproteobacteria; order Pseudomonadales; family Oleiphilaceae; genus Marinobacter. The sequence continues at coordinate 32,057 of CAZHAY010000012.1, read as the reverse complement.
CGCACCGCTGACTATCTGGGTCAGCAGGCGGTAGCGGGCGCGCTCCGGGAATTCGGTGTCCCGGCCCTGGTGATAGCGCAGGTAGCCGGTATCCGGATGGGGTACCGCCAGCTGGATCTCGGTCTGGCCGTCATCAGGCAGCGCCCGCACCTGACTTCGCGACACGGTGGCCATCCGGGAGTCATTCAGCAGGATTGCTTTCGTCTGGGCAGCGGTGTTCAGCGCAAAGGCCCGCGTTGCGTTGCCATGGATCAGCATGACGGCATCCGCCTGGTCGGTAAATGAGGCCGCGAACGTGCGCAGGTCATCCACAGTCAGCGCTTCTGCCGCTGCCAGCTTTTCGTTGACGGTCCAGGCGCCTTCAATCAGTGCATCCTGTACCAGGGTCGCCGCCTGGGAAACCGGGCGGTCCTTCAGCCGGTTGCGCAGGTTATCCATTAGCCTTTGGCGAGCGATCTGAAACCGCTGCTCGGTAATCACCGGGTCGCCCAGAATGGTTACGATGCGATTCAGCAGCACCGGTAACCGGTCATGATAACCGCCGGCTCGCACCGTCAGCCCCCGCAAATGGGGATAGATCTGATAGTCCAGGCCCGCGGTCCGGGCCGGGTACGCCCAGGGATTGAGTTCGACGGAAACCGCCTCGGCAAGGAGGTGCGTCAATACCTGGCCCCGGGGGGACTTCGTCGTCAATGGTGACCGTAAACTCAGGAAAATATTGGCCTCGGGGCGTCCGAAGCGGGTGTCCTTGGAAAACCAGAGTTCCAGATTGTCCAGGGTCGCCAGACGGTCTGGCCTGGCCATGGATTCGCCGTCTACCAGGCTGAGGTCTTCCGGCACAAAGGGGTTGGCACCCGGCAGCGCCAAGTGTCCGGCCAGCTCGGCGACCCCGTCAGTCTCCGTAGGCACGGAGATGTTTTTTTCCAGCACATAAGACGTGTCGTACCAGGTGGTTGTCTCAGCCGTGTCTGGCAATGGATCGTGGGTACGGACGGTGATGAGCACGTTGTCCGGGGTCAGGGCCTGCAGCAGCTCCCGGTACTGGTCCGGGGCGTAGTCGGTCATTATGTAGCGGGCCCGGAGTACATCCTCTGGCGCCACTTCCTGCATCTCCATGGAGAGCCGCATGACCAGTTGCAGCGGTTCGGGGCGTTGCTGGAAGCGGAAGTCGATTTCCGCCAATTGCCGTGCTTCTTCAAAGCGGTCTTGGTTGATGCCCTGTTCACGGACCAGGTCAATATAATCAAAGGTTAGTGCGACGATCTCGTCCTGATGACGCAGGCCGTCCTGGGTCAGCGTCATGCCCAGCTCCAGCGTGGAGTGAACACCGGTATCCATGCCGCTGCCGGCATACAGGCTCTCAACCCAGCCCCGGCGCTTGAGGATATCAAACAGGCTGCCCGGGCCCTCGTGCCCCAGCAGGCTCGCCACGTAATGCAGTGGTTTAACGGGGTAGAGTTCCTGCTGGGAACCAATCGGAAAAATCAGTTGTAACTGTTTGACGTCCTTGATGGTCTGCACCTGAAGCCGGGCAGGGAAAGTGTCATGGTCAAACAGGGGCATGGTGTGCTCAAGAACCGTCAGTTCCCGGTTCTCAATGACCTGGAAGCGGGGCCGGACCATGGCTTCCAGCTCGTCGAGGGATTGCGGTCCGTAGACAGCGAGGGTCATCAGATTGGCGGAGTACTGGTTCTCCCAGAACTCAATCAGGTCGTCGCGAAGGGGCCGTTCTTCCGTATTGTCCAGGGTAACCAGGTTGCCCACTGAGAACTGGCTGAAGGAATGATCCGGATTACTGATAGCCTTACGGACGGAAAAATAGCGACGGCTGTCGTCCTTGAGGGAGGCACTGTACTCGGAGTGAACCGCGTTGCGCTCCCGGTCGACCAGCTCGGGGGTGAACAGCGGAGCTGAAAACTGCTGAGCGAAACGGTCGAGGGCGGGCTCCAGGTAGCTGGCCTGAATATCAAAAAAATAGTTGGTGTCCTGAAACGCCGTGAACGCGTTATGGCTGCCTCCGTGGCTACGGATAAACTGCTGGTATTCCCCGGGGTCCGGGTACTTCTCGGTGCCCAGGAACAGCATGTGCTCCAGAAAGTGGGCCATGCCTTCCCGGCCGGCCGGGTCGTTGCCGCTGCCTACCGCAATGTTCAGGGAAGCAGCCGCCTTGCCCGCATCGGGATCGGAAACCAGCAGCACCTTTAGATCATTCTCAAGGTTCAGATAGCGGTACTGGTTGCTGTCCGCCGGGCTCTTGATGGGTACCAGCCGGTCCTGGTCAGCAGCCTGTACGGTGGTAAAAGCCAGCAGGGCCAGCAATGTGGCCAGCCCTGTCAACATCCGGTGTGCAGCAGAATGAGTGCCCATGCAGCGGTTCCTTTACTGTAACGAATGGGATATTCGGTCTGGCCGGTCAGTGCATCTGGCCCGTGCTGGTGGCCGTCGGGTGCTGGTCCAGCGTGATTCTGGCGAGGGTCATGGCCTCATCGGCGCTGAGCTTACCGGTGGCGATGCGCTCAAGCACCGAGGCCATCACGGCCATCGCCTGGCGCTGTTCGGCGAACTCCGCCTGGAAGGCATCGTCAATGGCCTGGTAAACCGCCTGAATTTTCTCCTCCCGGGAGCTCGGGCCGGTGGCGGTATCGTTGATGGCCCTCAGGCAGGCACGGGCGATTGAGATGTAACGATCAGTGTTGTCCTGGGTGGACATTCGTGCTTCTCCTGGCTGAATAATTGTCAGGGGTTATGGACCGGAAGTATGGCACCTTGTTCCCGCAGATGTGTTGCTGACCCGCCGTCACGCTGATCACGCGTCGGCGGTATCTGTGGTGGTTACGTCGGGTGTTTCCGGCAGCAGCAGCCCACCAAGCGCTTTCCAGCGATTGACGATACTGCAGAACAGGTCGGCGGTTTTTTCTGCGTCGTAGGCAGCCGAGTGGGCTTCCCGATTGCTGAACTCCAGCCCGGCCCGTTTGCAGGCTTCGGCCAGAACCGTATGGCCATAGGCCAATCCCGCCAGGGTGGCTGTGTCGAAGGTAGAAAACGGATGGAACGGATTGCGTTTTACGTCGGCCCGCTCGGCGGCGGCGAAAACGAAGTTGTGATCAAAGGTGGCGTTGTGGCCAACCAGTACCGCCCGCTTGCAGCCGAATTCCTTGACGGCCTTGCGTATGGGAAGAAAGACCTCACGCAGGGCGTCTTTTTCATTGATGGCGTTGCGGTCTTCTGCCCAGGGGTCGATACCGGTGAAGTCCAGCGCGGCCTTCTCCAGATTGGCGCCGTCAAACGGATGCACATTACGGCTGATAGTTTCGCCCCGGTGCAGCCAGCCTTCGTCGTCCATGGTGATCAGGACGGCGGCGATTTCCAGCAGGGCGTCGGTGCGGGAATTAAAACCGCCGGTTTCCACGTCCACCACAACCGGTAGAAAGCCCCGGAACCGACGGGCCATGGGATGGGGCGTGCTGGTCTCTTCAGTCACAGTTTCTCCTGGTCAGAAATGGGTAGAGGGGTTCAGGCCAGGCGCCAACGCAGGGTTTCACCGGCTTTCAGCGGAACAATGGTGCCATCAGCCAGCGGTAGCGATTCCGGCACCGTCCAGGGCTCCCGAATCAGCGTAATGGTATCGCTGTTGCGGGGCAGACCGTAGAAGTCCGCGCCATTAAAGCTGGCAAAGGCTTCCAGCTTGTCCAGTACACCCAGGTCTTCGAAGATCTCGGCATACAGCTCGATGGCGCCAAAGGCGGAATAACAGCCCGCGCAACCGCAGGCGGTTTCCTTGCGGTCCCGGGCATGAGGTGCCGAGTCGGTACCCAGGAAGAAGCGACGATCGCCGCTCACTACCACGTCCTGTAATGCCTGCTGGTGCACATTTCGCTTGAGTACCGGCAGACAGTACAGGTGAGGGCGAACGCCACCCACCAGCAGGTGATTGCGGTTATACATCAGGTGCTGGGGGGTGATGGTCGCCGCCAGCCGGCCAGTTTCATGGCCCCTCACAAAGTCGGCGGCTTCCCGGGTGGTGATGTGTTCCAGCACAACCCGAAGTCTGGGGTGCCGCTCCATGACCGGTGCCAGCACCTGATCGATAAACTGCTTCTCCCGGTCGAAGATATCCACCTCATCGTGGGTCACCTCACCATGGACCAGCAGCAGCATGCCGCAGTCGGCCATGGCAGCCAGCACCTCATCGATTTCCTGAACGTCCCGTACGCCAGACGCCGAGTTGGTGGTTGCGCCTGCAGGATAGAGCTTTGCCGCGGTAATGCCCGACTGGGACGCAGCCCGGATGTCGTCCGGCGTCGTGGTTCCGGTCAGGTACAGGGTCATCAACGGCTGAAAGCCGGTGTGTTCCCCCCGGGCAGCGAGAATACGTTCCCGGTACTCCGCAGCCTGGCGCGCAGTGGTTATCGGCGGCACCAGGTTGGGCATGATAACCGCGCGACCAAAGCGCCGGGCCGTAGCAGGAACCACGTCAGCCAGAACATCGCCATCGCGCACGTGAAGGTGCCAGTCGTCAGGGCGGGTAAGGGTTATCTGGTCGGTCATGGCGGCGCTACTCCTGGCACATTAAAACGCCGCGAGTATACCAGACTCCCGGCTAAAGAATCCGCACTGCCGGCCGACAAGCAATCAGGTACCTATTGATCGGAATCCGGGAATGGCTATGACTAGACAACACCAGGCAGACTCGCCTCAACACACGGCAGCAGGCGGACAGTGGTACGTAATGTTCACCATGCTGGTGCTGGTCGGCAGTCTGCTGTGGAGCGCGCCTGTTCTCGCGCGCAGCTTTGGCGCGGGCCTTGAGAACAGTCACTGGTATCTCACGGAATCCATTTTCAGTTGCGCACTGAGCCATGAAGTGCCGGGTTATGGCCGTGCCGTTTTTCTCCATCGGGCGGGTGAACAACTGGGATTCTACCTGGAATCTGACCTGCCACTGATGAAGCCAGGGCAGGGACTGTTGGTGGTAGAGGCGCCGACCTGGCGCCCCGGGGAGGCCACGCGGCAGGTGGGCTATGTGACGGTGAGTGACAGCCGCAAACCGGTTGAAGCCGGACATCGGGAGGCCGTGGCGATGGTGGATGGCCTGCTGTCGGGCATGGCCCCGACCATCACCCGGCAGTCCCGCTATCAGAGCGAGCCGGTTCGGGTGCGACTGTCCAATATCAATTTCAGCAACCAGTTTGACGGATACCGGCGCTGTGTCAGCGGTCTGCTACCGGTAAACTTTGATCAGATTCACCGTTCCCGGGTGCCCTTTGCGCCGGGCAGCAGCAGTCTGTCGGATCAGGATCGCCAGCTGCTGGACAAGATTGCCATCTATGTCGCTGCAGACCAGACCGTTGAGCGACTGCTGGTGGATGGTCATTCCGATAGCAGCGGCAGTCGTATCCGTAACCGGGTGTTGTCGGAAGAACGGGCGCAGGCGGTCGCGGATTATCTGATCCAGTCCGGTGTGCCGGAGACGATGATCGTTGTCCGGTCCCACGCGGATGAATTTCCGGCGTCCCGCAGTCACGCGGAGAACCGCCGTAGCACCATTCGTCTGGAGCGCCAGGGGGAGTATGGGGACCTGCGCCAGGCAGACCGGGGAGCCCGTGCCGACAAAGGCTAGCGGCCGGCGCGGACCAGTTCGCCCACGTGGGCAGCCACACTCTCAGCAAGCGCCCGCAAGTGATAGCCGCCTTCCAGGGTCGAAACGATGCGGCTGCTGGTATGCTCGGCGGCGATGTCTGTCAGCAGTTTGGTAAGCCAACGGTAGTCTTCCGTTTCCAGATTCATCTCGGCCATGGGGTCCAGACGGTGACCATCAAACCCCGCTGAGATGAGAATCAGTTGTGGCCTGAATGCCTCCAGGCGCTCGCGCCAGCCTGCTTCCACCAGTTTGCGGTATTCCGGACCCTGACAACCGCCCGGTACCGGCACGTTCACGATATTCTCCGGCATACGATAGACATGGGAGTGAGGATAGAACGGGTGCTGAAAGCTGGAGCACATCAGAATGCGCTCATCCCCCTGCACGATATCCACGGTTCCGTTGCCCTGATGCACATCGAAATCAACGATGGCAACCCGCTCCAGATGATGGAACGTAAGGGCCCGCATAGCCGCCAGCGCGACGTTGTTGTAGAAGCAGAAGCCCATGGACTTCGCCCGTTCCGCGTGGTGTCCCGGCGGCCGGGCGCAGACAAAGGCGTTGGTCACTTGCCCGCTGAGTACCATATCCACCGCCTGGATATTCGCCCCGGCCGCCAGCCGGGCCGCCCGCAGGGTATGCTGCATCAGGGCAGTGTCCGGATCGGTGAAGACCCGGCCCTTGGCAGGCTGCATCAGGTCCAGCTGATGCAGATATTTTTCCGGATGCACTAACAGAAGCTGGTCGCGGGTGGCCTCTTCCGGGCGTACCCAGTCCAGCTGGTCCGCCAGGTCCGTATCTTTGATGTAGCTGATGATCCGGCTCAGGCGCTCCGGCGACTCGGGATGATCCGCGCCCATATCGTGTTTGGCGCAGTCATCATGGGAGAAAAACGCAGTTGTCATGGTGTTGTTATAGTCCTGACAAACCTGGGGGTAAATGTGTGACGTAATGGTAACAGGGATCCGGTCATTTCGCTGTGCTTCTTTGGTCTTGCCGTGCCTGGCGAGGAATTCGTTTTACTTAAACCATGCAACGCCTAAGATAGAAGCAACCCGAGCATTAGGTCCATGTGATAAGGAGACGGCATTTTGGGCACGCGATATCTGGAGAGCCTGTTTAACCCCTCGTCCATTGCGGTAGTAGGTGCCTCGGAGCGTGCCGACAGCCTCGGGGGTATGGTTTTACGGAACCTGTTGGGTGGTGGCTATCCGGGGCGGATGCTGGTGATTAACCAGAATTCCTACGAATCGGTCCATGGCGTTCCCTGTGTTTCCGAAATTTCGCAGATGGATTTCAGCCCGGAACTGGCCATCGTGTGTACACCGCCAGACACCGTGCCAAAGGTGGTCCGGCGGCTGGGCCGGGCCGGGGTACGCACGGCCATGGTCATGACCGGCGGCATGTCCCGGGCCCACTCCAAAACCGGCCAGCCGCTGATGTATTCGGTAGGGGAAGCCGCGCGGACCACGGGCATCCGGGTACTGGGGCCGAACACCATCGGTGTGATGGTACCGGGCCGAAGCCTGAACGCAACCTATGCCCATATCGGCGCGCTGCCGGGCAAAGTGGCTTTCGTAGGCCAGTCCGGTAGTGTGGCCAGTGGTGTGATCGACTGGGCATTTGCCCGGGGGGTGGGGTTCTCCTATTTTCTGACCCTCGGTGATTCCATGGACATCGATCACGATGACCTGATCGATTACCTGGCCCAGGACTCACAAACCCGCGCCATCCTGCTGCATATTGAAAACGTCCCGAATCCACGTCGCTTTATGTCAGCGGTACGGGTGGCCGCCCGCACCAAGCCGGTGATTGCCGTCAAAAGTGGCCGCGTACCAGATTCCGAATGGCTGCCCTACGAGCTTCCCGCCGGCCTTACCCGCAGCGACCCCATCTACGATGCCATGCTCCAGCGGGCCGGTGTTCTGCGGGTCGATGGCCTGGGCCAGATGTTTGATGCGCTTGAAACCCTCAGTCGTATGCGCCCGCTGAAGCGGGAATCCATCGCTATCATGGGCAACGGGGTAGGCCCGGGAGTGCTGGCGGTTGACCGGCTGGCGACCCTGGGTGGCGAGTTGGCGACACTGTCGCCCCAGTCCGTGGAAGCCCTGGCCGAAATTCTGCCACCCTACTGGACCCGCAAGAACCCCATCGACCTGAACTACGATGCCTCGCCGGAACTTTACGCCCAGGCCATTCGCATTCTGTCGAAAGATCCGGAAATTTCCAACGTACTGATCATCTATTCCCCCAGCCTGACGGAAGACAGTCTGCAGGTGGCGGATGCCGTGGTGAAGGCGGTCAGAGGCTCACGCCTGAACGTGTTCACCTGCTGGCTCGGCCAGAGTACGGTAATGGAGGCCCGGGATGAGTTTTACCGCGCCGGCGTACCGTCGTTCTTCTCGCCGGAAAAAGCCGTGATGGCGTTTATGCAGCACGTGAACCATCAGCGGGTCCAGCGCCTGCTGGGGGAGACTCCGGAGTCCTTTACCGATCACTTCGCCGATCACTCCCACACCCGGCGCATCATTGCCAACGTTAAAAGGGTGGGGCGTAACCACCTCACCAACAGTGAGGCCCGGAAGATCCTTAACGACTATCAGATCAACACTGTGCCCACGGTTTACTGCGATGACGTGGAAGAAGTGCTGGAAGCCTTTTCGGTAGAGCGCCGCCCGGTGGACGTGGCGCTGATGCATCAGAAAGCCTGTCACCCCTTTCTGGAATACCAGTCCGGCCACGGGCGCTATCGTTCAACCGTTCGGGGGCTGGCCAACGAGGACGATATCATCGATGCGTGCCGGCAGCTGATGGAGGGCTACCAGGAATACTTCCCGGAGAGCGGCTTTCTCGGGTTTGCGGTCCAGCGGTCCTACAAACACCTGGATGGCATTGCCTTCAGTGTGGGCATTACCCGCGATCCGCTGTTCGGTCCGCTGGTCGTCTGTGGTGCCGCCGGTGCCCAGATCAACGTGCTGACCGATCGTCAGATCGCGTTGCCACCGCTGAATATGGTGCTGGCCCGGGAACTCTTGCGGCGCACCTATATGTACCGGCTGCTCAAGGAGTTCAGCTCCAACCCGGAGCGGGACACCCGGGCTGTCTGCGAGGTACTGATAACGCTGTCGCAGATCGTCATTGATCAGCCGGAGATCCGCGGGCTGGAAATTTCTCCGTTGATGTTCGACAACGAGCGGGTGCTGGCGGTGGATGTTGCCATCGACCTGGCAGATGAGCCCGGCAAGCCCATCATCCAGCCCTATCCGCGGGAGCAGGAAGAATGGATTGTGTTGCCAAAATCCGGTCGGCGGGTGATTATCCGGCCGGTGCTCGCAGAGGACGAACCGTCTCACCGGGCCTTTCATGAGCACCAGTCACCAGAATCCATCCGCTACCGGTTCTTCCAGTTCCGCAAGCACTTCTCCCGGGAAGACGTGGCCCAGATGGTCCAGATCGACTACGACCGGGAAATGGTCTTTATCGCGAACGCACCCCGGGAAGACGGGGAAGGGGAGGAAACTCTCGGCACCGTGCGGGTCTGGACTGACGCAGACAATCTGCGTTGCGAGTTTGCGGTAATGGTGCACGACAAGATGAAGGGCGAGGGCCTGGGCATCGCCCTGATGCAGAAGATGATCGACTACTGTCGCAGCCGGGGCACTATGGAGATGGTCGGTAACGTGTTGCCGGAAAATCGTCCCATGCTGCAACTGGCGGAGCATCTGGGCTTCAATATCCACTACAACCGGGAAGAAGAGGTGATGGACCTGCGCCTGGTGCTTAACGAGCCGGAGAACGACTGGCAGCGGGAGCGGCTGGCAAAAGCCCATCATTAAGACAATCCGCACGGCGCCCGGCTTCTGCCTGGGCGCCAGGATCAGTACTCTCTATTCCGAAACGATCGCCGAGCGGTCCTCGCCTCCCATTGCGTCCAGCATGCCCGGGATCAGCCGGGACAGCTCCAGGGTCATCAGGGAGAACGCGGCATCAAACTTCGCAGCCGCATCGTCCGAATCCACATCGTCCAGTTTTTCCTGAAGGGTCTCGCCGAATTTCAGCCGGCGGATACCGAACTCTTCATCCAGTACAAAGGACACGTTATCGTCCCAGGTCAGGGACAGTTTGGTGACCTGCATACCCGCCGCCAGATGGTTCTGGATTTCTTCGCATTTCAGGTCCAGCCCCTTGCAGCGGACCACACCGCCATCCTCGGACGGATCCTTCAGTTCGCATTCCGTGCCCAGTTCTATGGATGCGGGCAGGTCCAGGGATTCGTTAAGCCAGCCAGTAAAGGTAAACGCTGGGGCCTGTTCCAGCACTGGCGGGCGAACCGGTAGCGAGCCCAGGCTCTGGCGAAGGGCGGATGCGATATCTTCGGCCTGCTTGGCAGAGCCTGCGTCAACCACCAGTACACCATCCGCCGGTGACAGGTAGGCATAGGTGCGACGATTGCGGGAAAACGCCCGGGGCAGCAGCTCCAGCATGATGTCTTCCTTGAGCTCGTCCTTTTCCTTCTTGCGAACTTTCCGACCCTGCTCCAGCTCAATGGCCTCGGCTTTTTCCTCGACCATTTCCTTGACCACCGGCGCTGGCACTACCTTTTCTTCCTTACGCAGGGCCACCAGGTGGTAGCCGCCGGCGCTGTGCACCAGCAGTTCGCCGTGCTTTCCGAGGGGAGGCACCCAACCGTGCCGGGACGTTTCCTGTGGTCCGCAGGGCTTGAACGCCTCTGCGGTCAGCTTTTCTTCAAGTTCTTCGGCGGTGATGTTGAACGGTTTGGTGAAACGGAAAACTCGGGCATTACGAAACCACATGTTGGGTCCTTGGGCTTATGGATCAAAGATCGGTTGTTGTACAGGTTTCGGGAGTTGAAGACTAGATGGCCATGACTTCAACCAGGACGGTTTTCACAATAAAGCCCACCACCCCCGCGCCCAACACCGTAAACAGGGCAACGGTGCCAAAACGGCCGGCCTTGGACTTTTTCGCCAGGTCCCAGACAATAAAGCCCATCCAGACGATCAGTCCGGTGAGGCAGACATACAGAGCGATTTCAGAAAACAGAGCTTCGTTCATGCAATGTTCCTCCTGATTTTCCAAACAAAAAAGATCTCCACCGGCTCCGGGAGCCAGTGGGAAACGTATCAGTCAGTGCGGAACGGCGGCGTTGTTATTGCGGGTTATTGCTCGTCGCGCAGGAAGGTCCAGTTATCGCCGGAGGACTGTTCCTCACTGAAGCGGTAGCCGGCCAGGTCAAACCCTTTCAGGTCATCTGCCTGGGTGATGCCATTGGTAATTGCATAACGGCACATCAGCCCCCGGGCCTTCTTGGCGTAGAAGCTGATCATCTTGTATTGGCCGTTTTTCCAGTCCTTGAACTGGGGGGTGATGATGCGGGCGTTCAGCTTTTTCTTGCGAACACTCTTGAAGTATTCGTTGGACGCCAGATTCACAAGAACACCATCACCGGCCTGAAGCTCATCGTTCAGAGCATCGGTGATGATGTCGCCCCAGAATTCGTACAGGTCCTTGCCCCGGTCGTTCTCAAGCCGGGTGCCCATTTCCAGGCGGTAGGGCTGCATCAGGTCCAGGGGACGCAGGATGCCGTACAGGCCGGACAGAATGCGCAGATGCTTCTGCGCAAACCCGAATTCTTTCTCATTGAATTCCTGGGCGGCGAGTCCGGTATAGACATCGCCGTTAAAGGCCAGCACCGCTGCCCGTGCATTGTCCGGCGTAAACGGCATATGCCACTGCTGATAGCGGTCGGCATTGAGCTGGCCCAGCTTGTCGCTGATGCTCATCAGGTTGCTCAGCTGATGCGGCTCCAGGGTCTTTAGCTGATCCACCAGCTCACAGGCGTGGTCCAGAAAGGCTGGCTGACTATGCTGTTCTGTTGCCAGCGGGCTTTCATAGTCCAGGTTCTTGGCCGGGGAGATAACGAATAACATGACAGTAAATCCTCAATGAATCTTGCCTGGCGACGGCGCCTTCGCCCCGGGGGCCAAGAACGACAAAAGGTCGTCCCGGGTAAACGGCCAGCCTAACTCAGCCCCCGTGTCTTCCCGGCGCAGTACCGGAATTCGCGTACCATAGCGCTCAACCAGGGTCTCCGACACCGCAATATCCACCGCCTCCACCGGAATGGGGTGGGGCAGGGGCGTGCTCACCAGTAACTGTTCCGCGAGCTCGCAAAGCTGACAATGGCTTGTGGTAAAGAAGGTTAACTGCATTATTTGCCCTGGGCGTTTAACTGCTGCCCGGTTACGCCGCGGCTGTCTGGCCCCATCAGATAGAGATAACTGGGCATCAATTGCTCGGGTGTCGGGTTGTGCATCGGGTTCTCTGCCGGATAGGCATGGGCCCGCATATTGGTCCGGGTGGCGCCGGGGTTTAGGCTGTTTACCCGGATATTGTGATGATCATCGTCCAGCTCATCGGCAATCAGCTGACTCAGTCCTTCAAGCGCAAACTTGGACACGGCATAGGCGCCCCAGTAGGCCTTGGCCGTTCTGCCCACGCCTGACGATGTGAAAATCACCGACGCATCACTTGACTTGCGCAGCAGCGGAATCGTCGCCCGGGTCAGCAGGAACGGTGCCGTCACGTTGACATGCATGACCTTGTTCCAGGTGTCCGGGTCGTACTGCTCAATGGGACTGCGACTACCGAGGATTCCTGCGTTATGCAGCAGGCCATCGAGCTGGCCGAAATTGTCTTCGATAGTCATCGCCAGCTCGTCGTAATCCTTGACGGCAGCGCCTTCGAGGTTCATCGGTACAATGGCGGGCTTGGGGTGTCCGGCTGCTTCAATCTCGTCATAGATGGATTCGAGCTTGGAGATGGTACGTCCCAGCAGGATAACGGTCGCGCCATAAGACGCGTAGGTCCTGGCAGCAACACGACCGATGCCGCTTCCGGCGCCGGTGACCAGAATGATGCGGTCCTTCAGTAACCCTTCGGGCGCCTGATAGGAATGCATAGGGGTGTCCGCCATAGAAAATACGCTCCTTGACTCAGTCTGCCCGCCGGTTCCCGACAGGCTCTATTGTAACAGTTTTACCAGCTCGTCCACGGTATCTACTGTATGGTCGGCCAGCCAGAGATCAACCTCGGCCGGCTCGACGATATAGCCGTAACGCACGGCAACTGTGACCATACCGGCGTTACGACCGGCTTCAATGTCCCGTGCGTGGTCGCCTACGTAAATGCCACGACGGGGGTCTGCGCCCATCCGTTGACACGCCATATGCAGACCTTCCGGATCGGGTTTCCCGTTGGCAACGTGGTCCGGGCAGATCAGAGCGCTGCACCGACCGTCCAAAGCCAGCGCCGCCAGTAACGGCTCGGCGAAGCGGACGGGCTTGTTGGTCACGATACCCCAGGGCACACCGGCGTCTTCCAGAGCTGCCAGCAGCCGGTCCATACCGGTAAACAGTTCGGTATGCTCGCAGACTCCTGCCTCATAAAGGTCGAGAAAGCGGGCGTGACGCACCCGGTAATCCGGATCGTCCGGTTCCAGGCCGAAGCCCAGGCGGATCATGGCCCGTGCACCATCCGACACGTGAGGCCGGATGTGCTCCGCAGGCAGAGGCTCCAGTGCGTGCTCGCTCCGCAGATCGTTGAGGCAGCGAACAAAGTCCGGTGCGGTATCAATCAGCGTGCCATCAAGGTCGAACAGAACCGTGGACGGCGGGCTTGGCAAGGGTCTGGTCACGGTCGTTCCCCCGGTTTGCTGGCATGCATCAGGTAGTTCACATCCACATCCCGGGCCAGCCGGTACACCCGTGTCAGCGGGTTGTAGGTCATGCCGGTAAGGTCCTGAATGTTGAGCTGCGCCTGGCGCAGATACTCTGACATTTCAGAAGGCCGGATAAACCGTTTCCACTCGTGCGTGCCCTTGGGCAGCATGCCAAGCACATACTCGGCGCCGACAATGGCGAACAGAAAGGATTTCGGGTTCCGGTTAATGGTTGACAGGTACAGGTGTCCGCCGGGTTTCAGCAGCCGGGCGCAGGCGTTAATCACAGACGCAGGCTCCGGTACATGTTCTAGCATTTCCAGACAGGTGACGATGTCGTACTGGCCTGTATGCTCCGGATCGGCCGCCAGCTCTTCGACGGTGATCTGCCGATAGTCCACTTTGAGTCCGGACTCGAGGCTATGAAGCCGAGCCACGGACAGTGGTGCCTCGCCCATATCAATGCCGGTAACAATGGCGCCGCGGCGCGCCATGCCTTCAGACAGCAGCCCTCCGCCGCAGCCAACATCCACTACCTGCTGGCCGGCAAGAGGGCTTCGGCTGTCGATATAATTCAGGCGCAGCGGATTGATGTCGTGCAACGGCTTGAACTCACTGGTGGGGTCCCACCAACGGCTGGCAAGGGCCTCGAACTTGGCGATTTCGCTGGGGTCTACGTTGGTTCTGCTCATGGTTTCGGGCCTGACAGTTACGAAAGTGAAGTCGGTCGTGTGAATTCGTGTTGATCAGCACCAGCGATACGCTGACGCCATTCATTGACCCGCAGCATCAGGTCGGGAACGTCAATCCGCGTCAGCCGGCCGTTCTGGACCTGAGGCACGCCGGCAATCCAGCTGTGGCTCACCTGACGGCCGTGGTTACTGTAGACCAGATGCGAGGCTGGGTCATAAACCGGCTGCAGAAACGGATCACTCAGATCAACAGCGATCAGGTCTGCCTGCTTGCCGGCTTTCAGGGAACCGATGTCCTGGTCCCGGCCCAGGGCTCTGGCACCGTTGATGGTCGCCATCGCCAGTGCCTGATGGGCACCAAGAGCCGCAGCATCGCCAGACACTGCTTTCGCCAGCATGGCGGCCGTTGACAGCTCACCGAACAGGTCGAGGTCGTTATTGCTGGCGGCACCATCGGTACCAATCGCCACATTGACGCCCCGCTGCTGCAGCGTATGCACCGGACAGAAACCACTGGCCAGCTTCAGGTTGGACTCCGGACAATGGATAACCTGCACGCCACTCTCCGCCACCAGGTCCAGGTCGTCGTCGTTCAGGGTGGTCATATGAACACACTGGCTGCGGCTGTTCAGCAGACCCAGGTCGTGCATGCGTTTCAGTGGCCGTTTTCCGGTCTGCCGCAGGGCGTCTTCCACTTCAAAAGCCGTCTCATGAAGATGTATCTGAAGCGCCGCTCCGCTGGCCTGTTGCAGGGCCACAGCCCGCGTCAGTGTCTCGTCCGAAACGGTGTAGGGAGCATGGGGGCCAAGGGCGATACGCACCCATGGATCATCCTGCCACTGCTTCAGCAGCGCCTCCCCCTTGGCCAGGTACTCGTCCGGGCCGCTGCCCCAGGGCGTGGGCATTTCCATCAGCGGAGAACAGATCTGGGCCCGCATACCCGTATCCCGCGCCATCTGGGCGGCCACCTCCGGAAAGAAGTACATATCCGAGAAACAGGTGGTGCCGGTGCGGAGCATTTCCGCCATGGCCAGCTGGGTACCGTCAGTAATGAATTGCTCGCTGACAAAACGGCCTTCTGCCGGCCAGATATGATCGTTAAGCCAGGTCATCAGGGGCAGGTCGTCGGCGAGCCCCCGGAACAGGGACATGGCTGCGTGACCATGCATGTTGATCAGTCCCGGCAGCACCACGTGGTGGGGCAGGTCGATGACCTCCCGGGCCCGATATCTCTGGTCTGCCTCCGCCTGAGGCACGATGGCCTCGATGCGATCACCCACGAGCAGCACGGCCTGATGGTCTGACACCTCGCCGAACGGTTCGACCGGAATCAGCCAGCGCGTGTTGATCCGTACGTCTACAGCAATAATGGTGTCTGCAATCATGGGTGTGGCTGAAACTCCGGCTTGGTTTGTCTGTTTGGGCAGAGTATAACGGTCGTGTCTGGTAGCAGCCAGCCTGATGCCCGTTCCTGAACTGTCTTGAAGAGGTGAGCAGATGACCCGACGCAACGCCAATCCTGTACCCCAGGCAGCCAATGCCGATACCGTGGCAATTCGCTGGCTGGGGGATGGGCTTCAGTTGCTGGATCAGCGCCGGCTGCCCCAGGAGGAGCACTGGCTTACGGTCGAAGGCGCGGCCGGGGTCGCGGACGCCATTCGCGATATGGTCGTTCGGGGCGCACCCGCCATTGGCATCAGTGCGGCTTATGGTCTGGCTTTAGCCGCCCGTGCGGCCGATGACGCCACCTGGCCGCAGGAGCTTGAAGCGGCCGCCGGGCTACTGGCCGGGTCGCGGCCAACCGCGGTCAACCTGTTCTGGGCACTGGAGCGCATGAAAGGTGTGCTGGAAGGGTGCGGCAACCGTCAGGAAGCCTCGGACCGGCTGGCCAGGGAAGCCGTCGCCATTCATCAGGAAGACCTGGCGGCAAACCAGGCCATGGCAAAACTGGCGGTAGAAGCCATGGGTCTGTCCCGCCCCTGTTCCGTGCTGACCCACTGCAACACCGGCGCGCTGGCCACCGGGGGCTATGGTACGGCCCTTGGTGTTGTGCGGCGTCTGTATGAGCAGAAGCTGCTAAAGCGCGTATTTGCCGATGAAACCCGTCCCTGGTTGCAGGGCGCACGGCTGACTGCCTGGGAGCTGGAGCGGGAAGGCTTGCCGGTCACCCTCAATGCAGACAGCGCAGCCGCGGTGCTGTTTGCCCGTGGCGATGTGCAATGGGTAATTGTGGGCGCAGATCGCATTACTGCCAATGGCGATGTGGCCAACAAGATTGGCACTTACAGCCTGGCGGTGCTTGCGCGCCACCACAGGGTGAAGTTCATGGTAGTCGCGCCGTCGAGCACCGTGGATATGTCACTGGAGCATGGCGCCGACATTCCCATTGAGGAACGCAGCCCGCAAGAGATGCGGCAAATAGGTGGTCTGGCCGTGGCGCCAGATACGGTTGACGTCTTTAACCCGGTGTTTGACGTGACGCCTTCCAGCCTGATCGACCTGATCGTCACCGAGCAGGGTGTCGTTCACAGCCCTGAGCTGACGGGCATGCGCAAGCTGTTCGGCTAGCGGCAGCTGGTAGCGCTGAAATGCAGAACGCCCGGCGTTCAGGCACCGGGCGTTTTTGGTTCAGCTGACTATCAGGCTGCTTCAGCCAGGCTCTGTCAGATCGATTACTCGGCTTTTGCCGTCACAGTGTCTACCGGCACAATCGACGCCATGCGACGGTCCAGTTCCAGCATGTCGGCCATAATATGGCCGCCTTCCCGCACGATAAAGTCGAGCTCGTCATCGTCGCCATGGGCCATGGCTGCCTGTTGTTCCTCATGGTCTTCCATGGCTTCGAAGCTCTCAAACGGCTCCTCGCCCCGCAGTTCGCGGCGCGCATTGGCAATCGTCAGGCGGCGGTGCTCCAACTGCTCCTGATACGTCCGGCGCTCGTTTTCGTTCAGGCTGACCATGGTGGTCTCGCGTTGTTCGTCCAGGAAATCGATTTCTTTCTGTAGCAGCCGGAATTCGGGGCTCTCATTGAAACGGGCCGTATGCCGCTCCCGCAGTTCGTCGATCAGGCCGCTGAAGTCGAAGTAGCGGGTATGGGGCACAGCGTCGATCTGATCCCAGGGCAGCGCCCGCTCGAGGGCATCCTCTCCGATACGGGTGGTATCGATGCGGGAGGGAATCGTGATATCGGGAATAACGCCGCGATGCTGCGTCGAGCCGCCGGATACGCGATAGAATTTTGACTGGGTGATCTTGAGCTGGCCATGGTTAAGAGAGCGCACCGCCTGTACGGTGCCTTTGCCGAAGGTTTGCGAACCCACGACCAGGCCGCGGCCGTAATCCTGAATGGCCCCGGCAAAAATCTCGGAAGCGGAAGCACTCATCCGGTTCACCAGCACTACCATGGGACCATCCCAGGAGACGCTGGGATCCTCGTCGGCCAGCACCTGAACCCGGTTGTCCGGGCTGCGGATCTGAACCGTGGGGCCACGGTCGATAAACAGTCCTACCAGGTCGTTGGCCTCGTGAAGGGCACCGCCACCGTTATTGCGCAGGTCGACAACCAGACCGTCGATGTTCTGCTCTTCCTGAAGCTCTTCCAGCAGCTTTCGCACATCCCGGGTGGTGCTTTTATAGTCTGGATCGCCCTGTTGCATTGCCTGAAAGTCCGCATAAAACGTGGGTATATCGATCACGCCGATGCGGTAGGTCTCGCCATCCCGGTCCAGTTTAATCACTTCGCTGCGGGCGCTTTGCTCTTCCAGTTTCACCTTGTCCCGTTTGATGTCGATGGTACGGGTAATGGTTTCGTCCGTCGCATTAGCTGGAACCACTTCCAGGCTCACCACGGAACCGCGGGGGCCGCGAATCAGGTCAACCACTTCATCCAGTCGCCAGCCGATCACATTGGTAGGCTTGTCGTCGGCTTCCTGCCTGACCGATACAATGCGGTCGGCCGGGCTCAGCTGACCCTGCCGCGCAGCCGGACCGCCGGGTACCAGGCGTACGACCTTGGTGTACTCGTTATCGGACTGCAGTACCGCGCCGATGCCCTCCAGGGACAGGCTCATATTAATATTGAAATTCTCGGAATTGCGCGGCGAAAAATAATTGGTGTGGGGGTCCCAGGTGCCGGTAAAGGCATTCATATAGGCCTGGAATGCGTCCTCGCTGCGCATCTGCGCCACCCGGTTACGCTGACCTTCGTAGCGCCGGGTGAGCACTTCAATGATTTCTTCATCGCTGCTGCCGTTCAGACGCTGGGCAAGTACCGCATTGCGGATGCGCCTGTGCCACAGCTCGTCCAGTGCCTCCCGGTCTGCTTCCCAGTCGGCTTCTGAGCGGTCCAGCAGGATCTGGTCATCGCTCTGGAAGTCAAACTGGTCAAGGCCTTCGCTGAGCAGCTCCAGCGCGTAATCCATGCGCTCGATGATGCGTTCCTGCACCCGGTTATAGATAGCAAAGCCCGGCTGCAGCTGGCCGGTCCGCAATCCAGCCGCCATGCCCTGCTTGTGACGCTGGAACGACTGGATGTCCTGCTGGGTCAGGTAAATGCGCTGTCCGTCCAGATAGTCGAGGTAATCGTCAAACACCTCGTTGGCGAGATCGTCATTGATCGCCTGATCACGGAAGTGGGTGAACTGCAGCTGTCGGGAAATGAGGATGTTCGCCCGGGCCTGTTCGATGGTGGGCTCCACCGCCTGATAGGTGGTGGCGTCTACATTGGCGGAAGCAGACAGGCCAGTCCCGGCCAGGGGTAGGGAAACCATAAGCCCGAAAATGAGACTTCTGGCCCGTAATACAGTCCGCACTCTGTTCGTGTTCATATTTTGAATTACCTGCTAAAGCCTGGGCTCGCCCGCCAATGGTCAGTATCGGCGGCGGCTGCCGGCCTGTCTGTCGACCGGGTCCGGTTTCCCGGAATCCGGTCGTTGGGCTCTACCTCATTGTAGGCAAGCGCCTTCTTTGTTACCACATCAGCGTCGGGGGCGTGAATGACAGTTCTTCCATGGACTGACCCGAATTGATCAGGCGGGTTCCAGCGCATTTTTCAATCGTTCGCCCAGCTCCGCCTCGAGGTCTTCCGGCGGAAGCGCCAGACACCAGCGCGCAACCAAGGCTTCGCTAGTCAGCCCCTGACGCTCATGATCGCCGCCCAGCCCCTGCCTGAGGCGCTGAACCTGCAGCTCCATACGAAGAGCCTTGTCAGAATCAGGCGAACTGTGTCCACCCAGTATCTCCGCCAATACGACCAGCTCCCGTGGGCTATCCAGGTCGGCCTGAGCGGCCAGGTTTGGCCAGTTATCCGGCAGCTGTTTTGGCTCCAGCTCATTGCGGCTGCGCTGATCAATCCACTGCTGCCATTGTTGCAGGCTGGCCCGGTGGCTAAGTTGCTGTTGCCGCGCGTGCACCTGGCCGACGGCATCACGGAGCGTTTGCCGCACCGGATTAGAGACAGGCTCGGCCAGAGCCCTGTTCAGTGCGGCCAGCACAGAGTCAGCATCGGCCGGCCCGGTAGCGGGCTCATCCAGCCAGCGCCGGGCTTGCGTAAGTTCGGCCTCAGCGGTCTGATCCGCTGCACTGGTCGCCTGGACCTGTTGCTGACGCTTTTCGTCACGGCGGGAAAAGATCTCATCGCAGGCCGCACGGAAGGCTTTCCACAGCTTGCGGTCTTCCCGATGGCGGGTGATACCCACTCCCTGCCACTGCTTTTGCAGCTCCCGCGCTTCCTGCATGGCTTCGGTGAGAGGGCTGTGCTCAATCAACTGTTGTGCCCGTTCCACAATGGACTGCTTCTGCGCTTCGTTACGTGTGCGCTCTTCATCCAGATGGCCCGCCAGGGTGTTCATCAGTTCATCAAAGGTTTTCTGAAGAGGACGGTTGTCCCGGAATTCCACCGGCCAGGCCTCACGCCATTCCTTGCGCGCGGTCTTTTCAATCTGTTCGGCGGCTTTCCAGTCCGCCTGGCTCCAGTCCGTGCCGTCCAGATAAAGCTGCAATTCTTCACACAGACTCTGACGTTTCTGGAGATGAACCTTTTTCAGGTCGGAGCGAGCTTCGAAATAGGCCCGGCAGGGTTCAAATGCCCGGTCTGATGCGGTGCGGAATCGCTGCCACAGGTCCCGGTTCGAGGACCCGCCCAGGTCTTTCCACTGTTGCTGAAGCTCATGAATGCGGGCAGCCTTGGCCTCCGGATCCATAGGCTGATCCGCGAGGTATTCCATCTGCTCACACAGGGCCGTCTGCTTCGGCTCGGTCGCAAACCCCCGCCAGTCGCCCAGTTCCCGTACCTGGCCCGCCAGCCGTTGCATACGGGCCCGGTAGCGGCCGCCTTCGCGCCCGGTCAGCTGCCGGTGGAGGTTCTGGGCCTGCTTGAGGAACGCCCGTGACTCCCTGAGCTGGCGGGCTTCCAGGGACTGCTCCAGGTTTTCCAGGATTTTCTCCAGCTGAGTCACTTTCT
Source organism: uncultured Marinobacter sp. (assembly GCA_964530545.1). Lineage (GTDB taxonomy): Bacteria > Pseudomonadota > Gammaproteobacteria > Pseudomonadales > Oleiphilaceae > Marinobacter. The sequence goes on along the minus strand of CAZHAY010000012.1, from coordinate 11,523 downwards.
GCTGAACCAGGTCGGGACTTTGCGTGTGTGTTGCCGGCGCCTTGTCCTTCGCCATCCTGACGAGTTTCTGGATGGGTTCGGGCCTGGGCAGTTCCTGAGGCCACTCCAGCTGTCCAAGCAACTGTCGGGCGGTGTCTGCGTCAGGCTTGTCCGCCTCCAGGGCCTGAGCGATCGCCTGCTGATGATGGGCCAGACGCCGTACAGCGGAGAGCGCTCCTTTCAGCAGCTGCATACGCTGTTCGTAGAGCTTCTGCTCGTGCCGGCTGACCTCAGTATCCCGCGTGGCTTCCAGCCACCGGTTTTCCTGAGTCCGTTGCAGTGCATCGAGAGCGGGAAGGGCTGGGGTAGAGGGAGCCTCCTGCTGGAAGCCTTCCAGTGTCTCGTGCAAGAGCTCAAGGGTCTCTTCCCGTTGCACCTTCTGGGCCTGTTGGGTGCGCTCCAGCTGGCGCTGGAGGTCAAGATCACGGGCTCTCTCGCGGCACTGGTGAAATGCTGCCAGTACCTGGCTGCGGGTTTCGTATTCTGCTCCGGGTTCAAGCGTCTGCCATTGCTGTTCCAGCTTTTGTAACCGGGCCTCATACAGGTTCATATCCTGGGTGGCAGCAAGCTCCTCCGCCTGCCGCAGAAGCGTAGCTCGGGACTGCTGGGTGGCCTGAATTTCTTCTTCCTGGTGCCGCAGTTCCTGAAGAGTCTGTCGTACCCGCTGATAGACCCCCTTGTCCCTGCCACGAGAGCGCCGTTGCACTTCCTGCAACTGTTCCTGGTCCGTCAGCCGCTGAGCCGCCTGCAGGCGAATGTCTGCCGCTAACCCCGTGATCGCGAGTTCCGCCAGGACCTGTTGACTGGTATCCACGGCGGTTAATACGGCACGTTGCTCATCGATGGCCTGTTGGCCCGGCTTCACCGATGGTTCATCGGAAGACTTGTCTGGCGTCGGTACAGAACTGGCACGGCGGTTTTTCGGGTCTTCCCTGGCTGTGTTTCTGGAACGCTTCTGGAAGAGTTTCTGGATAAATGCGGCCATGTCAGTATCCTTCAGGAATCATCGCAACGGGCCTGTGGCCCATTGATACAAGCGAGTGTGTGAGTGCACCCGGATAACGGGGCCAGAGTTCAGCAAAGAGTTGAGCAAAAAAGAGCTCAGCAAAACTCGGGCGCCCGGGCAGGTGGCATAGTCTATCCTCTGCCGAGCGCTGGCGGAAAGGGCCAGTCGGCAAAGCAGCTAAAAAGTGCGTGCGGCAAAGGTAATATAACGCCGGTATGGCAAAGCAGACCAAGAAGAAAGATCCCGATACCCAGGCTCCGGAGATCGCCCTTCGGCTCCTCGCACGGCGGGAGCATAGCCGCTTTGAACTTGCCCTCAAGCTCCGTCAGCGGCAAGTCAGCCTTGGTGTGATTGAGTCCGTACTGGATGAGTTCGAGGAAAAGGGCTGGCTCAGCGATGAGCGTTTCGCTGAGGTTTTCATGCGGCAGCGGGTGGATGCAGGTTACGGGCCGCTCAAGGTGCTTGCTGATCTTCAGCACCGGGGGATCAGGCATGTGCCACCGGAGTTATCGGCGATCACCGAAGTGCAATGGGTCGATGTGGCGACCCGGCTGCGGGAAAAACGGTATGGCCTGACGGACCTTTCGGGGGACTGGAACGAGCGCCAGCGCCAGGGCGGCTTTCTCGCCCGCCGAGGTTTTACGACAGACCAGATTGAGCAGGCGCTTGAGGTCAGAGAGTCGGAGGCGTAAGCCCCATGTCCCGCGGCAGGGCCAGAGTGGTTTCAGGTTCGCCGGCGTGGAGGCCACTGGTCTCATAGAAGAGAGTGGGTGCCGCAGACGGCAACTCTTCCGCCGCAGTGTCTGCCAGCAGGGTATCGGGTTCAGCCAGTAACTCATACCGGCGCGCCAATACATCGTAGTATCGACGGATATTCTGCACATAGATAACCGGTTCGTGCCCGCGGGCATAGCCGTGCCGGGTCTGGGAGTACCATTCTTTCTGGGACAGCAGGGGCAGGAATTCCTTCACATCCATCCAGCGGTTCGGGTTGCGCCCGGCCGCCTGGGTCAGTCGCCTGGCATCCTCCAGATGACCAAAGCCAACGTTATAGGACGCAAGGGCGAACCAGGTGCGATCCGGCTCCAGTACCTGGTCGGGAATCATCCGGAGCACCTGCCGGAAATAGCGCGCGCCCCCTTCGATGCTCTGCTGGGGGTTGAGGCGATTATCAATGCCGATATGGGCCGCCGTGGTCCGGGTCAGCATCATCAGGCCGCGAACGCCGGTCGGTGACACCGCGTCCCGGCGCCAGTTGGACTCCTGGTAGCCGATGGCGGCCAGCAGTCGCCAGTCCAGCCCTGTCTGTTCACCATAATCCCGGAAGGTGTCGATATATTGTGGCAGGCGCTTCTGGATGTGTTCTTCGAACGTTAATGCGCCGACATAGCCCAACTGTCCCAGATGACCGTAAAACCGCTCGCGCAGGTGCGCAAGCGTGCCGTCTTCCTCAATCTGCCGGAAGAACTGGTGGGCTTCGGCGTAAAGGGTTCCGTCATTAACGATGGGGAACAGCCAGGCGATGGCTTCCTGATCACTAATGCTGAAGGCGCGCTTCACATTTGGGTAGAACACATGGTTCAGGGCAAGCTCGTTGGCATCCACCACCGCGGCTGAGAACAGGCCTTTCTCGACCCGCTCGAGCATACCCGCTGCATCCAGCCCCTTATGGACGAGGTAATCCAGGTCGGGGTATGCGGCCTGTAAATGGTCAAGGTGGGGCAGGTGGTTGGATTCGGCAGCGACATGAATCACGATCTCCTGTGTCAGCAGATCCGCAATATCATCCGGATGGTCCAGCCCGCGATGGTAAATGATGACCGACTCGGACGTCAGGCCATTCCCCAGGGACCGGAACCGGTCACCCCAGTCGCGATCCGCCGAGAGGCCGGTAAAGCCGATATGGGCGTAGCCATCGTCCAGTACCCGGAGGATCTCGCCGTTGCTATCAGCCAGGCGAACCCGTAGCTCAACACCAAGGTGATCGGCAAAACGCTGGGCCAGTTCATGGTCGAAGCCGGTCGGTCCCTCCCGGTCTTCGTAGTAAATCGAGGGCGCATTGCGGGTAATGACGTGCAGAACACCCTCTGCCTGCACCTTCGCCAGCGTATCAGGCCGCGTACAACCAGCGATCACGACTATGCACAGCAGGACGAGCAGGGCGCCGTGCAGGGAGCGTCGATGTGGTGGAATATCGCGGGAGCAACCCAATTTCATAGCCTCCGGACCGGAATACAGCATAATCCCCGGAGCGGGGGAAAAGGTCAATTTACCCCAGGGAACAGGTTCATGCGCCTTGGGTATTGTACATTTGTTGCGCGCTGCTGTATCCCCGGGGCAGTTTCCAGTATTATTGCGCCCGTTCACAAACGGTGTCTCCCGCCCCGGCAGCAGCCAGGCACTGCTCAGGGACAGGCATCGGTTTCTCAAGTTCGCGCGATACAGGTTAAATGACCATGCTGGAACTCCGCGGCGCCCCCGCTCTTTCCCCTTTCCGCTCTGAAAAACTTTTTGGCCAGCTTACTGGCGCCGTTAAAAGCGTCCGTTCAGTTTATGCGGAATTCATGCATTTCGTGGACGCCGAGGCGGATCTGAACAGCTCCGACCAGGAAGTGCTCAGCCGACTCCTGACGTACGGCCCCAGCGCAGAGCGCCGGGAGCCGGAAGGCATTCTGTTCCTGGTGCTACCCCGTCCGGGTACGGTTTCGCCCTGGTCCACCAAGGCGACCGACATCGCCCGTAATTGCGGACTGCGACAGGTACGCCGTATTGAGCGGGGCATTGCCTATTACATTCATGCCGAGTCAAAGCTTGGCCGTGAGGAGCGTCAGGCGATTGCAGCGCTGCTCCACGACCGTATGACGGAAACCGTTTTTCATGAGATGGGCGGCGCGCAACTGCTGTTCCATCGTGAAGAGCCCCGGTCACTGGAGCGCGTGCCGGTGCTTTCCGGCGGCCGTCCGGCGCTGGTAGAGGCGAACCAGCGGCTGGGACTGGCCCTGGCGGAGGATGAAATCGATTATCTGGTGGAGTCCTTCAGTAATCTGGACCGGGATCCGACAGACGTTGAGCTGATGATGTTTGCCCAGGCCAACTCGGAGCATTGCCGGCACAAGATTTTTAATGCCTCGTGGGATATTGACGGTGAAGGGCAGCAGAAGTCCCTGTTCGCCATGATCAAGAACACCCATAAGATGAGCGGCGACGGCGTGTTGTCTGCGTACCGTGACAATGCCTCGGTGATTCGTGGATCGGTCGGTGGACGCTTCTACCCGGACCCGGAGACGGCGCGGTATACCTACGTCACCGAGCCCATTCATATTCTGATGAAGGTGGAAACCCACAACCATCCCACCGCCATCTCACCTTTTGCCGGTGCGGCGACGGGCTCCGGCGGCGAAATCCGTGATGAAGGCGCCACCGGGCGCGGCTCCAAGCCCAAGGCGGGCCTGACCGGGTTCACGGTCTCCAACCTGGAGATCCCCGGCGACCGTCAGCCCTGGGAAGAGCATTATGGACGTCCGGACCGGATTGCCTCTCCGCTCGAGATCATGATCGAAGGGCCGATCGGTGGTGCCTCGTTTAACAACGAATTCGGTCGTCCCAACCTTGCAGGCTACTTCCGGACCTTCGAGCAACGGGTACCCGGTCCGGCGGGCGAGGAAGTTCGCGGTTATCACAAGCCGATCATGATCGCAGGCGGGCTCGGGAATATCCGCGAAGACGACGTGGAAAAAGGCGAGATACCGGTCGGTGCCCGGCTGATCGTTCTCGGTGGTCCGTCCATGCTGATTGGCCTGGGTGGCGGCGCCGCGTCTTCCATGGACTCCGGCGTCAGTCATGAGAACCTCGACTTCGCGTCGGTCCAGCGGGGTAACCCGGAAATGGAACGCCGCTGTCAGGAAGTCATTGACCGCTGCTGGCAGCAGGGCGATCAGAATCCCATTGCGTTTATCCACGACGTGGGGGCTGGCGGTCTGTCCAACGCCATGCCCGAACTGGTCAAGGACGGCGGTCGTGGCGGTAAATTCGAGCTGAGGGATATCCCCAGCGATGAGCCCGGCATGTCACCCCTGGAAATCTGGTGTAACGAATCCCAGGAGCGTTATGTCCTTGCCGTGGCAGAAGAAAACATGGAGCGGTTTGACGCCATTTGCCGCCGTGAGCGCTGCCCCTATGCGGTTATTGGGGAAGCGACAGAGGCTCACCATCTGACGCTGACAGATGCCTATTACGGCGACTCGCCCGTGGACATCCCCATGGACGTGCTGTTCGGTAAACCGCCCCGGATGCACCGGAGCATTAACCGTACCTCCTTCACCAAGTCCGTTTTTGACTCTTCTGGTGTTGATCTGAACGAGGCCGTCCGACGGGTATTGCGTCTGCCGTCGGTGGGCAGCAAGAGCTTCCTGATAACCATCGGCGATCGCAGCGTCACCGGTCTGGTGGCCCGGGACCAGATGGTCGGCCCCTGGCAGGTGCCGGTTGCGGACGTGGCCGTGACGGCCACCAGCTACGACGTGCTTACCGGCGAAGCCATGGCTATGGGTGAGCGTACGCCGGTGGCCTGTATCGACTCCCCGGCCTCCGGCCGTATGGCGGTGGGTGAGGCAATTACCAACCTGGCCGCAGCTGCCATCGAAAAGCTTTCCGATATCCGTCTCTCCGCGAACTGGATGGCCGCTGCCGGGCATCCAGGTGAAGACGAGAACCTGTATGAAACCGTGCGCGCGGTAGGGATGGAGCTGTGTCCGGAACTGGGCATTGCCATTCCCGTGGGCAAGGACTCCATGTCCATGAAGACCGTCTGGGAAGAGAGCGGCGAGCAGAAAAGCGTAACTGCCCCGCTGTCACTGGTCATCAGTGGCTTTGCTCCCGTCACAGACGTTACCCGGACGCTGACACCCCAGTTAAGAACGGATCAGGGCGAAACCGATCTGATTCTGGTGGACCTGGCGGCAGGCCAGAACCGGCTTGGCGGTTCCGCACTGGCGCAGGTGTATGGCCATATGGGCGCGGTTGCGCCGGACTTGGACGACCCGGAAGACATCAAGGCGTTCTTTGCCGTGATTCAGGGCCTGAACCAGGATCGCAAGCTTCTGGCTTACCATGACCGCTCTGACGGCGGCGTGTTTGTCACGCTGGCGGAAATGGCGTTTGCCGGCCGTACGGGCGTGGATATTCGCCTGGATGGCCTCGCGGAAGAGGCCGGACATTTCGCGCGGGAGCTGTTCAACGAAGAACTTGGCGCTGTCATTCAGGTCCGTCGTGAAGATACTCCGTTTATCCTGCAGCAGTTCTCGGGAGCTGGTCTGGGTGAACACACGTCGGTTATCGGCACGCTGAATGACGAAGATCGCATTCGCTTTTCGTTCGAAGGCGAACCCGTGATTGACCAGGCAAGGGCGGATTTACAGCGTCTCTGGTCAGAAACCAGCTATCGGATCCAGAGCCTGCGTGATAACGCCAACTGTGCCCAGGAAGAGTTCGACAACCTGCTGGAAAGTGACGACCCGGGGCTGGGCGCTGAGCTGACCTTTGATCCGTCAGACGATATCGCCGCGCCGTATATCTCAACTGGTGCACGACCAAAGGTGGCAGTGCTGCGGGAGCAGGGCGTTAACGGCCAGATTGAGATGGCGGCCGCCTTTGACCGCGCCGGTTTTGAGGCGGTGGATGTGCATATGAGTGACCTGTTGTCCGGCCGGGTCACACTGGACGCTTTCAGAACACTGGCAGCCTGCGGCGGCTTTTCCTACGGCGATGTGCTGGGCGCCGGCGGCGGCTGGGCCAAGTCGATCCTGTTCAACACCCGTGTCAGAGATCAGTTTGCCGAGTTCTTCCAGCGCGACGACACCCTCTCCCTTGGGGTCTGTAACGGATGTCAGATGCTCTCAAACCTGCAGGAGCTGATCCCGGGCACGACCGCCTGGCCTCGCTTTGTCCGGAATGAGTCAGAGCAGTTTGAAGCGCGCCTGGTGATGGTTGAAGTGCAGCCATCCCCATCGGTCTTCCTTGACGGAATGGCAGGCTCTCGCATGCCGATTGCAGTGGCTCATGGGGAAGGGCGCACCGAGTTCGGCGCCGGTGCCATCGATACGCTCAACCAGTCTGGTCAGGTGGCCCTGAGATATGTGGATCACCATGGTCAGTCCACGATGCGATATCCCTATAACCCGAACGGTTCAGACCAGGGCATCACCGGCCTTACAAACGATGATGGCCGGGTCACCGTTATGATGCCTCATCCTGAGCGCTTGTTCCGCACCGCACAGTTCTCCTGGCATCCAGAAAACTGGGGCGAGGACGGCCCGTGGCTGCGTATGTTCCGCAACGCTCGTAAATGGCTGGGATAACAGCCAGGTCTTGATAGGGACCGCCCGTAAAGCCGGTAACCTTGATATGGTTACCGGCTTTTTTATTGGTTTTGAAAACCCTCGGCTAACGCTACGTATTGCAAGCCCTTTCTCTTTCTTTATAGCGAAAAAAAGCCTTGACTCGATAGTTTTATGCACACTTCGCCAGCGTCCTGGCCTGACCTTTGTATAAAACAGCTACAACTCGCTCGATAATTCGCCTCGGTTTCTAAGGTTATGATTTATAAGGATTAATCGGCAGAGGTGGATTTCTCGCCAATTTGAGGGGAGAGCAGTAACGACGGGGCTTTGCGGCGTCTGCCCAAAAACTATCCCCAAAGTTATCCACAGTTTTTGTGGGTAACCCACAAGGGCCGCGATCCGGCTGGCTTGACGACCAAGTCAAGCTGTTTCACGCTTGAAATGTAAACTTTTGTCAGAGGAGCATGCCATGTACAAGCTGTGTTTTTTTGTTCCGTTATCCCATGCGGAAGAGACCAAGAAAGCGGTTTTTGAGGCCGGTGGCGGACGCATCGGCGACTATGATTGCTGTGCCTGGCAGACTCTTGGTCAGGGGCAGTTTCGTCCGCTGGAAGGCAGTAACCCACATCTGGGCGAACATGGCCAGCTTGAGCGGGTTGATGAGTTAAAGGTGGAGCTGGTGTGCGAAGACGGGCTGATTCGCGATGTGGTTGAGGCAATGAAGCAGGCCCATCCCTACGAAGAACCCGCGTACGAGGTCTACCGGCTGGAAAACTTCTGAGCAGAACGGACGTGCCTGGAGGTCTTACTTATCGGATTTAAGCCGATGGCGAATGTCGCTGACGTGTAGCGAGAACTCATTGCGACGCACATCTTCAACAAAATGCTCCAGCGTACGGCGAACCGTCGGGAAAGAAATTTCATCCCAGGGGATACGGTGCAGGTCAAACAAGTCCGCCTCAAGCGTTTCTTCCCCGGCACCAAATTGCTCTTCGGTCAGGAAAGCACGGTAGAACATGTGCACCTGGTCGATATGGGGCACGTGGATCATCGTGTACAGGTCGGCGAGTTCGACTTCGGCGATGGCTTCTTCCCGCGTCTCCCGGGCAGCCGCCTCTTCCGTCGTCTCGGAGTTTTCCATAAAACCGGCGGGTAGGGTCCAGAAACCGTACCTTGGCTCAATGGCGCGACGGCAGAGCAGGATCTTGCCCTCCCACACCGGTACAGTACCCGCTATGATGCGAGGGTTCTGATAGTGAATCAGCTCGCATTGGCTGCACACAAAGCGCGGCCGGTTATCGCCGGCGGGAATGCGGCTTTCAACAGAATGGCCGCAGCTACTGCAGAACTTCATAAATTACCCCGTATAATGGTCCAGGTTCATGGCGCCAGTGTATCGTTAGCAGGTTGCCTTGTCTTTTTATCAGAGGCGGAGAATGATTTTGCGCGATTTGTTGACACAAAGGCTAGCCCGCCATTCGCCCTCCCGTCTTGACATGGATTATCCGGAAGCAGGTGTGCTGGTACCGGTGAGCGACAATGCCGGTACCCCTGAAATACTTTTTACGCTGCGGTCCTCTAACCTGTCTACCCATCGTGGGCAGGTGGCCTTTCCCGGAGGCAAGAGGGACAGTACTGATCCGTCGATTGCGTTTACCGCCTTGCGGGAAGCCCACGAAGAAATTGGCCTGCCGCCGGAGCAGGTGGAGCTGATCGCGCCGCTCAGTCAGGTGGTTTCCCGTTATGGCATCGTGGTAACGCCCTACGTTGGAATCATGCCAGCCGATCATCCCCTGCATCCGAATCCCGATGAGATCGAAAGCATCTTCCGGGTTCCGGTGGAGTTCTTTCTGGAAGACCGGCGCGAGCGCACGGATGAGCTCCCTTTTCTCGACAACACCTATCACGTGCCGTGTTATCGCTGGGAGAGGTATCAGATCTGGGGTCTGTCGGCGGTGGTTCTGGTGGAGTTTCTGAATGCTGTGTACGATGCCCGGATTGATTTGCTCAAGCCTCATTATGACTGACCCGGTCGAGGCAGTAATAGGAGAGACTGATGTTGTATGAGCTGGCAGAACGCAAACCTGAGCTGATTGGCGAAGAGCAGTTTGTTGCCGGGAACGCGACGGTTATCGGTAGTGTCGCCCTCCACGAGCGGTCCAGTGTCTGGTTCAACGTGGTGATCCGCGGCGACAATGACCTCATTACGATCGGGCCCGATTCCAATGTGCAGGATGGTTCTGTGCTCCACACCGACTCCGGCATTCCCCTGACGCTGGGGCGGGGCGTCACGGTGGGCCACAAGGCCATGCTTCATGGTTGTGAGATCGGTGACTACACCCTTATCGGAATCAACGCCGTGGTACTGAACGGCGCCCGGATTGGAAAGCACTGCCTGATTGGCGCCAACACCCTGATCCCGGAAGGGATGGACATACCGGATGGCTCGCTGGTGATCGGATCGCCGGGACGCATAAAGCGGGAGCTCGATGAGAACCAGAAAAAAATGCTGGAACTGAGCGCGGCGCACTATGTCGAGAATGCTGCTCGCTACCGGCAGTCCCTGCGACCCTTCCAGTTAAGCGGCAGCGATAGCTGATGGAAGGCCGGCGCCGCGTTCGTTCTCCCTGTGTCAGCGTGTGTGCGCTCGATGAAGATGACGTCTGTATTGGCTGTCACCGGACCGGTGACGAGATCCTCCGGTGGACCACGATGACGGATGATGAACGTCTCCAGGTACTGGAGAACGTAGCCCACCGAGAGCGCGAACATTTACTATGAATCTGTGACCGTTCTTCGTGAGGAAGACCGGCCGCCTGTAGGAAGTGATAATAGATGATAGGTACACCTCTCAAGGCCAACGCCTATCGGGTGCTGCTGTGCGGCTCCGGTGAACTGGGTAAGGAAGTTGCCATCGAATTGCAGCGGTTCGGCGTCGAAGTGGTCGCCTGCGACCGCTATGCCAATGCCCCGGCCATGCAGGTAGCGCACCGCAGCCACGTCATCGACATGCTGGATCCGGCCAGTCTGCGGCGGGTTATCGAATTGGAAAAGCCCGATCTGATCGTGCCTGAGATTGAAGCGATCGCCACCGGTGAGCTGGTCCGTCTGGAACAGGAAGGCTACCAGGTCATCCCGACAGCTCGTGCCGTGGATCTCACCATGAATCGCGAGGGCATCCGGCGGCTGGCCGCCGAAGAGCTTGGCGTTCCCGTGTCCCCCTACCGTTTCGCAGAAAGCCGCGCCGAATTTGATCAGGCGGTGAGCGATATTGGTTTTCCCTGTGTTGTAAAGCCGGTGATGAGTTCGTCTGGCAAGGGCCAGAGCCTGGTTCGCTCGCCGGAGGACGTTGCGACGGCCTGGGAGTATGCGCAAACCGGGGGCCGCGCCGGTCAGGGACGGGTCATCGTGGAAGGCTTTATCGACTTTGATTATGAAATCACCCTGCTAACCGTGCGACACAAGGGCGGAGTCACCTTCTGCGAGCCGATAGGGCATTCACAGGAAGACGGCGACTATAGAGAGTCCTGGCAACCCCAGCCTATGAGCGAGCTGGCACTGAAGCGCAGCCAGGACATCGCCCGTACGGTGACGGACAATCTGGGCGGTTATGGTGTGTTTGGCGTCGAGTTCTTTATTAAAGGTGATGAAGTCTGGTTCTCGGAGGTCTCACCGCGCCCTCACGATACCGGGTTGGTTACACTGATCTCACAGGATATGTCCGAGTTCGCGCTTCACGCACGGGCAATCCTGGGCTTCCCCATTCCCGCCATAAGGCAGAATGGTCCGTCAGCCTCAGCTGTGATCCTGCCGGAAGGGGAGTCCGCTGCACCGGCCTTTTCTGGACTGGACGAAGCACTCGCAGAGCCGGACATCCAGTTGCGGCTGTTTGGCAAACCGGAGCTCTCCGGTAAACGGCGGATGGGTGTCGCCGTGGCTGTCCGTAACACGATTGACGAAGCCCGTCAGGCCGCAACACAGGCAGCAGGCAAGGTGCAGGTTAAGTTCGATTGAATTGGTAGGGGTTGAAATTTGCTCACTTGGGGCAGATAGTGAACACTCTGAGCGCAAAAGCGGCGGCCTCGTAGGGGCAAACCGAAATTCGTCAAAAAAAGTTCACGAAGGCCGTTGACAGAAAAC
>CAZHAY010000011.1:17755-38982 GCA_964530545.1 uncultured Marinobacter sp. | reverse complement strand
AACAAAGGCGGCTTTCCAAAATCAAGTGGCTCCCCGAGCTGGGCTCGAACCAGCGACAAACGGATTAACAGTCCGTTGCTCTACCAACTGAGCTATCGGGGAACAGTCGGTGTCGACGAGGCGCGTATATTAAAGAGCCGGTATGCTCCCGTCAACCCTTTCTTTAAAGGCCGCCACAAACACCCGGCGGCCTTCAGAGCGGGCACGCCCGGTCTTACGCGAGTACCTTTTTCAAACGCGCAACCGACTCCCTCAGGTTCTCCATACTGGTCGCGAAGCTCAGGCGCATATGGCCAGGGCAACCGAAGGCAGAGCCCGGCACCAGCGCCACACCGCCGTCTTTGAGTAGCACTTCGGCCATTTCCATATCATTGGAAACGTTCGGCGTATTTTCGATGGCTTTCTTAAAGCTCGGGAACACGTAGAACGTACCGTCGCCTTCCAGACACTCCACACCCGGCAGCTCGTTCAGCGCCTTGACCAGGTAGTCGTGACGCTCACGGAAAGCCTTGACCATCTCCCCGACACAGGCCTGGTCGCCATCCAATGCTGCCTGGGCTGCGGCCTGGGAGATGGACGAGGGGTTGGAGGTACTCTGGGACTGGACCTTCTTCATCGCGCCAATGATCGACGCGGGGCCGGCGGCGTAGCCGATGCGCCAACCGGTCATGGAGTAGGCCTTGGAGACGCCATTAAGTACGAAAGTGCGGTCGTACAGCTCGGGGGTCGCGTTAAGGATGTTGCAGAACGGTTTACCCGTCCAGAGGATGGGCTCGTACATATCGTCTGTCGCGATCATGATGTTCGGGTGCTTTTTCAGCACCTCACCGAGCGCTTTCAGCTCTTCCAGGGTATAGGCCATACCGCTGGGATTGGACGGGCTGTTGATCACAAACAGCCGGGTACGTTCGGTAATCGCGCTTTCCAGCTGTTCCGGGGTAATTTTGAAGCGGGTCTCGGGGCCGGTTTCAATAATAACCGGTTTGCCTTCCGCCACCAGAACCATGTCGGGATAGGAGACCCAGTAGGGTGCAGGGATGATGGCCTCGTCGCCGGGGTTCAGGGTGGCAAGTGCCAGGTTGAAAAAACTCTGTTTGCCACCACTGGATACCAGTATCTGGTTTGGCTCGTAGTCCAGTCCGTTGTCGCGCTTGAATTTGGCAATAATGGCCTTTTTCAGTCCGGGTGTGCCGTCCACCGCCGTGTACTTGGTTTGCCCATTACGGATGGCTTCAATTGCGGCTTCCTTGATGTGCTCCGGGGTATCGAAATCCGGTTCTCCGGCGCCCAGCCCGATGATGTCCTGGCCGGCGGCCTTGAGCTCTGCGGCCTTGTTGGTGACCGCCAGGGTGGGAGATGGCTTGATGGCCTGTACACGGGTGGAAAGTTGAAGGTCCAAACTTGCGCTCCTTAGAGATGCGTCTGACAGGGCTACAGTTTCCGCGGGGCGGCAGGACGCCGTCAACACGGTCTGTTGAACCCGTGGATGTTACCATGAGAGTTTCGCAACGATAAGTTCCCCGCGAGGGTGGAGGTATTTCTGTGCCCAGGTTCAAAGTGGATTCGCCCTACAAGCCCGCCGGTGACCAGCCCAAGGCGATCGAAGCTCTGGTGGATGGTATCGAGTCGGGGCTGGCTCACCAGACCCTGCTGGGGGTAACCGGCTCGGGCAAAACTTTCACCGTTGCCAAAGTGATAGAACGCATCCAGCGCCCCACCATTGTGATGGCCCACAACAAAACCCTGGCCGCTCAGCTGTACGGGGAGTTCCGGGAATTCTTTCCGGACAATTCGGTTGAGTACTTCGTCTCCTATTACGACTACTACCAGCCCGAAGCCTACGTGCCCTCGTCGGATACGTTTATTGAGAAGGATGCGTCTGTCAACGAGCATATCGAGCAGATGCGCCTGTCCGCCACCAAGGCCCTGCTGGAACGGGACGATGCCATTATTGTTGCCACGGTGTCGTCCATTTACGGCCTCGGTGATCCCCAGTCTTACCTGAAAATGATGCTGCATCTGGACCGGGGTGATCCAATCGATCAGCGCACCGTTCTGCGGCGGCTGGCGGAACTGCAATACACCCGTAACGATATGGAATTCCACCGGGCCAATTACCGGGTGCGGGGCGATGTCATTGATGTGTTCCCGGCGGAGTCCGAGAAAGAAGCGATTCGTATCGAGCTGTTTGATGACGAGGTGGACAACCTCAGCTATTTCGATCCGTTAACCGGGGAAGTCCTGCGGCGGGTGCCCCGGGTCACTATCTACCCGAAGACCCACTACGTTACCCCGCGGGAAACCGTGCTGGGGGCCATCGAACGGATCAAGGTGGAGCTGGACGCACGCCTGAAACAGCTCAGGGACAACAACCGGCTGGTCGAAGCCCAGCGTCTTGAGGAGCGCACCCGCTACGATATCGAAATGATGCTGGAGCTGGGTTATTGCAATGGTATTGAGAACTACAGCCGCTACCTCTCCGGACGTGATCCTGGCCAGGCACCGCCCACCCTGTTTGACTATATCCCTCCCAACGCGTTGCTGGTGGTGGATGAATCCCACGTGACCGTTCCCCAGATCGGCGCCATGTACAAGGGTGACCGCTCCCGTAAGGAAACCCTGGTGGAATATGGGTTCCGCCTGCCGTCGGCGCTAGATAACCGGCCCATGCGGTTTGATGAATGGGAGCAGATTGCGCCCCAGATGATCTTTGTTTCCGCAACGCCCGCCAAGTATGAAGAGGAACACGCCGGGCAGGTTGTGGAGCAGGTGGTACGACCCACCGGCCTGCTGGACCCTGAGATTGAGGTGCGCCCGGCGTCCACACAGGTGGACGATCTGCTCGGGGAGATTCGCGAGCGGGTGGCGGTTCAGGAACGGGTACTGGTGACCACGCTGACCAAGCGTATGGCGGAAGACCTGACCGACTTCCTGATGGAACACGACGTGCGGGTGCGATACCTGCACTCGGATATCGAGACGGTAGAGCGCGTTGAGATCATCCGAGACCTGCGTCGGGGCGAATTCGATGTGCTGGTGGGTATCAACCTGCTGCGGGAAGGTCTGGACATGCCGGAGGTGTCACTGGTCACCATTCTGGACGCCGACAAGGAAGGCTTCCTGCGATCGGAACGGTCGCTGATCCAGACCATTGGCCGGGCTGCCCGAAACGTGAACGGCAAGGCCATCCTCTACGGTGACCGGATTACCGGCTCCATGCAGCGGGCTATCGACGAAACCCAGCGACGCCGGGCGAAACAGACCGAATTTAATGAAGAACATGGCATCACGCCACAGGGCCTCAACAAGAAGATCTCGGACATTATGGAAGGTGCGCCGGGTTCTGGCAGCCGTGGCGGTCGCCGTCGGGCTGATCGCCCCGGCCAGAAGGCGGCGGAAGAGGCGGAGAGGTATCAGGTCAGGGTGAAGGGCAAATCCCCCGAGGAACTGCTGAAGGAAATCACCCGGCTCGAGGACGACATGTACAAAGCGGCCGCAGACCTGGACTTTGAGACCGCCGCCCGGATTCGGGATGAGATTTCAGAACTCAAGGAGGCCGCAGTCAGGCTGGGCTGACGTTAGCTTCATAACGATCGTTTCGGGCCGACGATAACCGCAGCCTGCAGGGGCTGGCTGCGGCCATACCGGGACATGCGATCAAAGATGCGCCGGTCAATGGGCAGGTATTGATTGTCGGCGATGGTTTCCCCGTCCTCCACATTCACTTCCGGATCGTGCAGATAGACAAACTGATCGTCAACGGCGCAAACGGTGACCCAATGGGGCACCCGGCTGCGGTTCAGTTGCCACGTGCTGATCAGAATGACCGGCACCTGACCTGCCCGCAGTGCGCGCTCGATTTCTTCCAGGGTCAGTGGGTCATGGTGCAGTTCGATGCCGGTCTGGCCGATATCGTGCAGAAAGCCTTCGTGGACCAGCTCCAGCACGCGCTTTTTGTCCGCACTGCGTACGGTTTCACGGAACAACGGGCCTTCCTGACTGATCCATGCGGTGGCGTTAAAACCCCGGTTCCAGGCGGACAGCGCCAGGCCGTGGGGCCCGCAGCCGCCGTGGCCAGCGAGCATGAAAATGGTGGTGGCTTCCCGCCAGAGACGCAGCTCTTCCAGCGTGGTAAGAGACTGCCTTTCATCAACCGCGGCCATGGCCATCAGCAGTGAGGCCGGGCCGCAGGTAAAGTCTGTGGTCTGGGGGTAATAAGGAACCGCTGGAAACTCGGCGGAGGGTTCGTAAAACAGAATCCGTCGTTCAAACCGCAGGGCGTCCTGATGATCCTGATAATAGTCGCGAAGGGTACCAAAGCGGCGGTAGCCCAGCCGTTCATACAGCGCGATGGCAACCGGGTTGTCTGTTCGAACCTCCAGACGCATCACAATCCGCCCGGCCTTCGCCGCACGCCTCTCGGCTTCCCGCACAATCGCCTCGCCCAGGCCCGCGCCACGCCACTCTGGCGCAACAGCAACGGAATAAATCCGCGCCATTCGGGTATTCGTCTTCATCAGTACCAGACAATAGCCCGCCAATTGACCCTGATGCTCAGCCAGCAATAACCGGTCCCGGGGCATATCGATAAAGCGGCGAAAGCTGCGCCGGGAAATGCGGTCAATGTGAAAGCAGCGCTCTTCCAGTGAAACCAGGTCATCCAGGTCATCGGGGGTAGCGAGGCGAAAGCTGGGCTGGATCATGGGGCGACCGCGCAGGAAAGGTGAAATCCCGGTTATTATGCGGCAGCCAGGCCGCGCCGGATAGCGTCAACTCATGCGTAAAAGCACGCATCCGGCTGCTATTGCTGAAACCAGGACCGGATACTACTGTAACGCCATTACGGGAATGGGCGTCGCCTGCCCGCACTGGCCGGAGGGCCTCCTGAATGTCACGTTTGCTGCTTGTGGTTGACCATGCCCGGGATTGGGCGCCTTACTATCCCAGCGAAGACCTGCTGACCTTTGAGCAGTACCTGCAATTCTCGGCACCCAGTCACAGTCGGGTTCGGGTGATCAACCTGTGTCAGAGCGCCCGCTATCTGAGCCAGGGTTATTACTGCTCGCTGCTGGCCGAGGCCCGGGGGCACCATGTGGTGCCGTCTGTCATTACCCTGAACGACCTGGGTCGTAAGGGGTTGTTTTCGCTGCAGCTGGAGGAGCTGGACCCATCCGTTATCCAGTGGCTGGAGGCGGCGGCGAAGGACGTTTCGGCCGATGGCAAGGGCGTGCGTACAGTGCGGGTGCGTACCTATTTCGGCAAGGCCGAAGTGCCGGACCTCAAGCCTGTCGCCCGGGCGCTGTTTGAGCGTTTTCCGTGCCCCATTCTGGAAATTACGTTTGGCCACCACAAAGGCAAGGGCTGGCAGATCGACGCCATGAAGCCGGCTGCTCCGGCGGACCTGACCGAGAGCCAGCAGGACGTTTTTGCCGCTGCCCTCGACCGCTTCAGCAGCATTATCTGGCGCAAGCCCCGCACCCGGCGTCATTACCGTTTTGACCTGGCCATGCTGGTCAACCCGGAAGAAGAAATGCCCCCCAGTGATGAGGTGGCTCTGAGCCGGTTTGAAAAGGCCGGGCGCAAGCTGGGCATCAACGTGGAGCGCATCAGCCGCCGGGATTACATGCGACTGCCAGAGTATGATGGGCTGTTTATCCGGGAAACCACGGCGATTGATCACCACACCTACCGGTTTGCCCGAAAGGCGGAAGCCGAAGGGCTGGTGGTTATTGACGACCCCGTATCCATCCTGCGCTGCACCAATAAAGTCTTTCTCGCGGATCTGTTAAAAACTAACAAAGTTCCCACGCCACGCACTCTGATCCTGTCGAAAGATCAGAAGGACGCCGCGACCCGGGTGATCGAACAGCTGGGCCTGCCGGTAGTGGTAAAAATCCCGGACGGGGCATTCTCCCGGGGGGTACTGAAGGCCAGGGATGAAAAAGAACTGAAAGAAGCCCTGAAAACGCTCTTCCGCCAGTCCGCACTGGTGTTAGCGCAGGAATATCTGTACACGGATTATGACTGGCGTATCGGCGTGCTGGGGGGGCGGGCGATCTATGCCTGCAAGTACTACATGGTGAAGGGGCACTGGCAGATCTACCAGCACGGTGATGCGCGGCAGGTTGATAGCGGAGACTTTGATACCCTGCCGACCTACGAAGTGCCGCGTAATGTCGTACAGGCAGCCCTGAATGCCACGCGCCTCATCGGGAACGGGCTGTATGGCGTTGATATCAAGCAGGCCGGAAACCGGGTAGCGGTTATTGAGGTCAACGATAACCCCAGCATTGATTCCGACGTCGAGGATCGTTTTCTGGGCGGGGAGCTCTACACCCTCATCATGCAGGAATTCCTCAGCCGCATGGAAGCCAAGCGTCGCTAGACGGGGCAGGGGCTCACGGCGTCAGACCGGGTGCCAAAGCCGAAGTGCCCCCAGCCATTCCGGTGCGTCCAGCTGCTCCCGGAGCAACGCTGGTAAACCCGTTGACGCCGCGGTGTGGTCCAGAAACAGTTCCACATGAACCTGATTGCCGAGGTAGTGAAGGCGAAGCTGATAGCTGCTTTCGGCCAGCGCCGGAACCCGGTCGTGAAGCCAGGTGCGGATGGCGTGCCGGGAAGGCAGCGCAGGTGTCGTTATGATGCCCGTCTGGTCGTTCTCTGCGTCAATGTGGAAGTTGATGTCACGGATATCCGGCAGGGCTTCCCGCATCCGCTGGATGACCCGCATGCCCACCTGATGCCCTTCTGACACACTGACTTCCGGTTTAACCACCAGGTGGACATCCACCAGAATATCACTGCCCATTCGCCGACTGCGCATGTCGTGGACGTTGAGGACCCCTTCGGTGGCGCTGGCGACAGACGTCAAGCGCTCGGTATCCTCATCTGAGAGCCCGGTGTCCACCAGTTCCTGAACGCTGCTCCAGGTAAGTTGCCAGCCCACATGGGCGATAATAGCGGCGACGATAATGGCGGCAACTGCATCCAGCCAGGGAAAACCGGCCATCGCGCCGATAGCCCCGACAAGTACCACCACCGATGAGAACGCATCGGTCCGGCTGTGCCACGCATTGGCGACAATCAGGTCTGACCGGATCTGCTCCCCGACCCGGCGGGTGTAGCGGAAGATCCACTCTTTGCCGACGACGGAAAGAGCCGCAACGACCAGTACGGGCCAGCCGGGTACCGCGATCGGCTGGGCCGCTATAACGCGCTCCAGATTGTCCCAGGCAAGGGCGCCACCGATCGCGATCAGGAAACTGCCGAGCACCATGGTGCCGAGGGTCTCGAACCGCTGGTGACCATAAGGGTGGTTGGCATCGGGGCCGCGCCGGGACAGTCGCATGACGGCCAGCACCACCACATCAGAGATGGCATCGGTAAATGAGTGAATGCCATCCACCACCAGAGCCTGGGAGTGAAATAGCATCCCCACCACACACTTTGCCAGTCCCAGCAGGGTGTCCAGCAACATGCCGATGAGTGTCACTCGGGAAGCGGAGCGAAATTCAACGTCCAGACGATGTTGGTGACTCGAATGCATGTTAAATCCTGTAAAAGAGACCCGTTTATGTGGTCAGAGTCACAAATCTGCGTTTGTTTTATGCACAAGCACTGGTTCTTGCGAAGGCGCAGGTCAAGCGTAGCTGAAAAGCTTGAATCTGGCTTTGATTAATATAACTTCCTGAAAAAGAAAGGAAAAATAACTGGTCAAAAAGTGATCAATTTGCAGGGGGCGATGGGAGGCAAGGGATAGCCCCGGTTAAACATGGATTTTCAACAGAGTTATCCACAGAATTCGTGGAAAAGGTCACAAGACCTTAACCTGACAGTCATTTAGGCGTCATCGAGAGGCAATACAAGCCACTGTGGAAAACTTTCGCTATACTCGC
This sequence comes from uncultured Marinobacter sp., assembly GCA_964530545.1. Classification (GTDB taxonomy): domain Bacteria; phylum Pseudomonadota; class Gammaproteobacteria; order Pseudomonadales; family Oleiphilaceae; genus Marinobacter. The sequence goes on along the minus strand of CAZHAY010000011.1, from coordinate 31,087 downwards.
AACCCTTTGGAAAGGCGCGAAATCATACCAGAACCTTCGCTGAAGTGCTGTGATGTGTCGTCTTTCTGAGTGAACTTTTTTGACCTCTTTCAGAGACCGACATGTATAGACTCCTTCGCAAAGTCATGTTCACCCTGCCACCGGAGACCGCTCACCGGGTTGCACTTACCGGCCTCGATATCGCTGCCGGCACAGGTTTCCTGAAGGCCCTGGTCCCGCCACCTGCGGACCTGCCGGTTGAGGTCATGGGCCTGACCTTTCCAAACCCGGTAGGGCTTGCTGCAGGGCTCGACAAGAACGCGGATCACCTTCAGGGGCTGGGTGCGCTGGGTTTTGGCTTTATCGAAGTGGGCACCGTCACACCGCTACCCCAGCCGGGGAATCCCGCACCCCGGCTGTTCCGGCTGCCGGAGCATCACGCCATCATCAATCGCATGGGCTTCAATAATGGAGGGCTGGACCATCTGATAGCGCGGGTGGCTAAACGTCGTTACAGCGGCATCCTCGGTATCAATGTGGGCAAGAACAAGGTAACACCGGCAGATGAGGCGGAGTCCGACTACCGTAAGGGGATCGCCGCCGTTTATGATTTTGCCGATTACATTACGGTGAATGTGTCATCCCCCAACACGCCGGGTTTGCGGGACCTTCAGTTTGGTGACTCCCTGAAGCAGCTGCTGGAAGCCATCAAACGGGAACAGCACAGCCAGCACCGTGCAACCGGGCGGTATGTACCCTTGGCCGTAAAAATCGCACCGGATATGGATGATGATGAAATTACATTTGTGGCCCATGCGCTTAAAAACGCCGGTCTTGATGGCGTGGTCGCCACCAACACGACGATCACCCGGGATGCGGTTCGCGGCCACCGCTTCGGGGCCGAAGAGGGCGGACTGAGCGGTGATCCGGTGCGGGAAGCCTCCCTCCGGGTTATCCGTGGCCTTCATGCAGCCCTTGGCGGGGAAATCCCCATCATTGGCGTTGGGGGCATTAGTGATGGTGCCAGTGCCGCTGAAAAGATACGCGCTGGGGCCAGTCTGGTACAGGTGTATACCGGATTTATCTACCGGGGGCCGGAGCTGATCAATGAGGCAGTTGAAGCGATTCGGACGAGCCGCTAGGGGCTGAGGGCTCTCTGCCAGTGGCTAAAGGCTCTCTGCCAGTAGCTTAAGGCTCTCTGCCAGTAGCTAAGGCTTCCTACCAGCAAAAGAAAGGGCCCGCTGAGCGGGCCCGTGCGGGGAATAAACCCCGTGGCGAGATCTTTTATCTCTGGTTCGGGTCGGGTGGACCCGATTTCAGTTCCGGCGATTGTTAAAGGGGAGCCGGTGCGCCCCTGTCGTAATCCGATTGTCGTTAGGTTCGACGCCAGCAAGTTGCGCCGCTTCATTCTGTTCAGTGTGTTTTTAATGTGTCCGCTGAAAGCGGCGAGTCTCTGTTATAAAGCGAAAAAACATTTGTCAGAGACACTCTTTCAGCCCGGAGCACCCCGGTTCTATCAGAATGGCTCAGGTTGTCCCGTTAACTGCAATTCGATGAATACCGGAGACACCTGTCATGCCTTCCCAGTTGTCGGTGCGTCCTTCCCGCCACCCGCTTAGCCACTCATGGCGGAATTCTGGATGATCCAGTGGGCAGCTATCCTTGGATTTACCGGACACGCCGGCCTGATATCCCCGCTTGAATGCGCGAGCATACATGTCTCTTTTCTGTCTTTTCATGCCGTTCCTCACCTACATGGATTTACAGAACAAGCGTGTACACGTCTGCCCAATGTCGACTGGAAAACCCCTTTTTAACTGCAGACCCTTAGAGTCCCGGGTGTTTTCCCGACAAAGGCAGTCAGGTTCCTGAGTCGGGGTGCCACCTGGCGGCCCCGTTTTTCTGACGCGTCTCTGACACCCTATGACGAATCGATGGCAAGAGTACAGGACTAATTTCATCTAGATGACGTCGTCGTTATGTTTATGTGAAATATCCGCTCTCGGTTACCATGGGCTACCGTAATCGAATAACCGCATTCTATTTGGCATTCTGCTCGAACGCGTCTGCTGATTCCCGGAGGTTGACCCTTGGCTGAGCACTACGAATTCTTTGTTACCTGTCCCAGGGGGATGGATAACCTTCTGCAAACCGAACTGGCATCGTTTGGGCTCGAACCCCTCAAAACGGCGCCGGCCGGAGTGTGGGCGCTCGGTACGTTGGCTCAGGGCTATCGGGCCTGCCTCTGGTCCAGGCTGGCGAACCGGGTGCTTCTACATCTGGCGACGGTGGACGCTGACAGCAATGAGTCCCTGTATCAGGGGGTTTATGACATTCCGTGGGAATCGCACCTGGCGGTAACCGGCAAGTTCCGGGTGGCGTTTACCGGCACCAACGAGCTGATCCGCAACACCCAGTACGGAGCCCAGAGGGTAAAGGATGCGGTGGTCGACCGTCTGCGGGGGCAGGGCACGATCCGGCCCAGTGTGGATGCGAAAGACCCGGATATTACCGTGTCTGCCCGCCTGCACCGGGGCGAACTGAACGTTGCTATCGACCTGAGCGGCGACAGTCTCCATATGCGGGGCTACCGTACCGAAAAAGGCATCGCCCCGGTTCGGGAAAATCTGGCAGCGGCCTTGCTGATGCGGGCCGGCTGGCCGGAAATCGTAGGTAACAATGGAGACTTCATCGATCCCATGTGCGGATCGGGCACGCTGCTGATTGAGGCGGCGCTGATGGCGCTGGATCAGGCGCCGGGCCGGCTAAGGCAGAGGTTTGGTTTTGAGCGCTGGCTGGGACACCAGCCGGAACTGTGGCTGGAGCTGCGCCAGGACGCAGAGCGCCGGGCCTGGGAAGGCAGGCAGGGGGAGGTGCCCCGCTTTACCGGCTACGACCAGGACAGTCGGGTGATCGCCACCGCCTGGCGCAACATTGCCCGGGCCGGGCTTGAAGGGATTGTCCATGTGGAGTCCCGTTCGGTGGAAGACTTTCACCGTGACGGGCAGTGGGCGCAGTCGGGTCTGGCACTGGTCAACCCTCCCTATGGGGAGCGGCTCAGTGAACGCAAGCAACTGGGCGGTCTCTATCAGGCGCTGGGTGAGGCCGTGCGGGAACACCTGCCAGGCTGGCGGCTGGGGGTGTTCACCGGTGCGCCGGAACTTGGCCACGCCATCGGCCTGCGCAGCCACAAGCAGTACCGCCTTTTTAACGGCAAGATTCCGGCCCAGCTGTTGCTGTTTGAGGTGAGCGATGCCAACAGCGTCCGCCCAAGGGACGTGACGGCACGTGGGGAGCTGCAGGCCAGGATCAGTCATCCCGAGCGGGCGCAGATGCTGGCCAACCGGCTGAAGAAGAACCTGAAGACCCTGGGGCAGTGGGCGCGGAAGCAGAACATCCAGTGCTATCGCCTGTACGATGCGGATATGCCTGAGTTTGCCATGGCGATTGATATCTATGGCGACCGGGTTCATGTGCAGGAGTATGCCGCGCCCAAGTCAGTGGACGAGAAGAGTGCACGGGAACGGCTGGCGGAAGCGCTGGCGGTCATACCTGAGGCCCTGTCCGTTGCGCCGGAGCACGTGGTGTGCAAACAGCGCCAGCGTCAGGCCGGAACCCGGCAGTACGAAAAGCAGGCCGCAACTGGAGAATTTATCCAGGTGGATGAGCTGGGCAGCCGCCTGCGGGTGAATCTGCGGGATTATCTCGACACCGGGCTGTTTCTGGATCACCGCCCGGTGCGCCGCTGGCTGCGTGACCATGCCCGTAACAAGCGCTTTCTGAACCTGTTCTGTTATACCGGTGCAGCCACAGTTCAGGCGGTTGCCGGCGGTGCCAGCCGGTCCCTGAGCCTGGACATGTCCAACACCTACGTGGACTGGGCGCGGGACAATCTGGCGCTCAACGGGGCCAGTTCGGAAAAGCATCGGGTGGAGCAGGCGGACTGTCTTAAATGGCTGGCAGACAAACCCACCCCGGACCAGCGCTTTGATCTGATCTTTATGGATCCGCCCACCTTTTCCAACTCAGCCCGGATGCAGGGCGTACTGGATATCCAGCGGGATCACGGCAGGCTGATCCGCCAGGCCATGACCCGGCTGACTGCGGATGGCGTGCTGGTGTTCTCCAATAATTTTCGCCGGTTCCGGCTGGATGAGGATCTGAGTGCGCAGTTCGAGGTGGAGGACGTGACGCCATCTACCCTGGACAAGGATTTCCAGCGCAACCCGCGCATTCACCAGTGCTGGCACATCCGTCACCGGGCCTGAGATTTACCAGTCCTCATCGTCGGGTTCAACGTCGGGCATTTCGATGATGCCTTCCTGGTGGGCGAGCAGGAGCAGGGCATAGACGCCGTTCTCGGGCAGTTGAGGATCGAGCCCCTGCTCGAACATCAGGTCCCGGCGGTGATCCTCGAGGGCGTCCCGGTCCAGTCCCGGGATTAACTCCTGGAGGGGAGCGAGTTCGAAGGGGATCGGGAGATCAATGGCATCAAAAATAAGGTCTATAAGAGTTTCATCCGGGTCGAGGCCATCGGTATAGACCTGTTGGTCGGGCAGGTCTTCGTGGAGGGCCTGGGCCAGTTCAATCAGGGGGGCGCCCTGTTCCCGCAGGTACCTGAGTTCGTCTTCGGCCAGTTCGGCATCGTCGGAGAGCCAGCTGTCGTCTGGTTCGATCACGACGGTTTTCATGCGACCGTCGCTCAGGCTCCAGGCGATGGCGGTGGGGAAGAAGAGGTCGTCTGTCTGGATGTATTCGATATCCAGGAAGTGGGGAATGCCCTGGGGCATGGTATCTCCTGTGTTTCAGCACGCAAGTGATTGATGGCAACGTAAAGTGGTTGGCGGCACTGAACTGCCAGTCTACCTGAGAATCAAGGTCCGGTGTTGGAGGGATCGCCTTCCCGGACCGTCGAAAACAGGGACGTATTAAGACTGTGAGGGCGTGCCAGAGGCCCGGCCGGGAGAGTGTTTTTCGAGACACGCCGTGAATCCATCCCTGGAGGCTCTTCAAAAACGTCCCTGTTTTTGAAGGTCTCGAAAAACACTCTCCCGGCCGGACCTTTCTGATTTTTGGGTGTCGCTTCTGTTTGCTATGGCTCCTTTTGAAAAACATGTTGGATGGTTATGGTTGTCGACGCATTGCTTGAATGATCTGGCTTCGTTGCTCTTCTCTTCGGTAAGTCCTCAGTGGAGTGCTGGCTTCGGTCCGTGCGATACTTTCTTCTGTCTGCATTTTTATCCGCACTTTTATGAGTTGTTGAATTTTTATGGAACACACTCGCTTTAATCAGAATCTGCTTGAATTCCTGTCCACGTCACCCACACCCTGGCATGCAACCCGGAACATGGCCTCAGCCCTTACCAACGCCGGTTTTCAGGCGTTGGATGAACGGGACGAATGGGACCTGCAGCCGGGGAAGGGCTATTACGTAACGCGTAATGGCTCGACCATTGTCGCGTTCCGAACCGGCAAGCGTTCGCCGCTGGAGTCGGGCATCCGTATGGTTGGGGCGCATACGGATAGCCCCTGTCTGAAGGTGAAGCCCAATCCGGAATTGCGCCGCAAGGGTTTTTACCAGCTGGGGGTGGAGGTCTACGGTGGTGTGCTGCTGAATCCCTGGTTCGACCGGGATCTGTCCCTGGCCGGGCGGGTGACACTGCTGGATGAGCAGGGCCAGGTTCAGGACCGGCTGGTGGACTTTAAACGTCCGGTGGCTTTTATTCCCAGCCTGGCCATTCATCTGGACCGGGAAGCCAACAGCAGTCGTTCCATCAATGCCCAGACTGATCTGCCGCCGGTGCTTATGCAGGTGCCTGAAAGTGACCAGACGGCGTTTACCGATTTGCTGGCTGATCAGGTGCGCAGTGAGCATCCGGCGCAATCCATCGGCAAGATTCTGGGTTATGAGCTGAGCTTTTACGATGCCCAGCCGGCGAGTCTGTCGGGGCTGCGGGATGAGTTTATTACTTCGGCCCGGCTGGATAATCTGCTTAGTTGTTATATCGGTCTGCAGTCATTGATGGACGCCAGTGGCGATGAGCCCGCGTTACTGGTGTGCAACGACCACGAAGAGGTGGGGAGCATGTCGGCGGAAGGGGCCCAGGGGCCGTTCCTGTCGTCGATTCTGGATCGCTGGTGCGGTGCTGACTATCGTAGCCGGGTAATCGCCCGATCCATGATGATCTCAGCGGATAACGCTCATGGGGTTCATCCCAATTTCATTGACCGCCATGATGAGAATCACGGCCCGCTGATCAACCAGGGGCCGGTGATCAAGGTGAATCATAACCAGCGCTACGCCACCAACAGCCGTTCGGCAGCGCTGTACCGCCACATCAGCGACGAGCTGGGTCTGCCCCATCAGACCTTTGTCGTGCGCAGTGACATGGGTTGTGGCAGTACCATTGGGCCAATCACCGCCGGCAATCTTGGGGTGACCACGCTGGATATCGGGGTTCCCCAGTTGGGAATGCACTCCATCCGCGAACTCTGCGGAATCCGCGACGGTCATACCCTCTATCAGGTGCTGAAGACCTTTATGGGCTGGCCAGAGGTGAACTGATACCCGGCCAGACGAGCATTACCCTGAGACATAAAAAAACCGCCACTCCCGGTAAGAAGTGGCGGTTTTTTTAGAATATGGCTCCCCGAGCTGGGCTCGAACCAGCGACAAACGGATTAACAGTCCGTTGCTCTACCAACTGAGCTATCGGGGATTGGCGTTGAGATGGCGCGCATATTAAGATCTTTGCAGAGTCGGGTCAAGCCCCTGAAAATACTGGATACGATTTTTTATTATGTCTGATACTGCGGTCTCTGCGAGCCCTTCCGGACGTTCGGCAGAGGTATCGTCTACAGCTCCTTACCGGGCTCCTGTCTGGCTTCGTAGCGGCCACGCCCAGTCCATCTGGCCAAGTCTCTTCCGACGGGTCAACCTTAGGTCACCGACGCGAGAAATCCTTCCAACCCCCGACCAGGATGAGCTGCATCTGGACTGGTACCGCCAGGGCTCAGGCCGGGTTGCTGTTATCTGTCACGGGCTGGAAGGTCATAGTCGGCGGCCCTATGTGCTGGGCCTTGCCCGGGCGCTGCTGGAGGCAGGCTGGGATGTGCTGGCATGGAATTATCGATCCTGCGGCGGCGCGATGAACCTGCAACCCCGGTTTTACCACAGCGGCGCCACGGATGATCTGGATCTGGTGATCGGTCATGGCCTGACGCAAGGGTATCGATCGTTATCGCTGGCGGGCTTCAGTATGGGCGGCAACCTTGTATTGCAGTATCTGGGGGAGCAAGGCGAGGCGGTCGACAGCCGGATCGCCGGCGCCATTACCTTTTCCGTTCCCTGCGATCTCGCGGGCGGCGCCGATGTTCTGGCCCTGCCCAGCCGGCGTCTGTACATGCATCGGTTTATTCGGGACCTGAAGCCCAAAATGGCGGAGAAAGCCCGACGGTTTCCCGGCCTGTTATCCATGGAAGGTTATGACCAGATTCGTGACTTTCACCAGTTTGATGAGCGCTACACGGCGCCGCTCCATGGCTTTACCAGTGCTCAGGATTACTGGTACAGGGCGTCATCCCTGTACCGCCTGAAGGACATCCGGGTACCGGCGCTGATGGTGAATGCGGCGGATGATCCCTTCCTGTCCCGGCACTGTTTCCCGCAGAATCCGGCAGTGCTGGGTCGGTGGACACAGTTGGAGGTCCCCCGTCACGGCGGTCACGTTGGCTTTGTGAGTTCCGGCCGCAGTGGACGCTACTGGTCGGAACAAAGAGCGGTGGATTTCCTGGCCGCGCTCGCGCCGGACTAGGGTAGCGGATCAGTTAGCCCCGAAAAAAGGCACTCAGCGGGCAGCCGCGGCCTCCTGTAACAGCGGTTCAAGATGTGGCCAGACGTTTTCCAGCAGCCGGGGCTGGGCTTTCTCCGTGGGGTGAACGCCATCGTCCTGCATCAGCCCGACGCCGTTGTAGACCCGGTCAAGAAAGAAGGGCACCAGAGCGGTATCATGCTCGGCGGCCAGTTCCGGAAACATGTCGGCGAACAGACGGGTATAAGCCGGGCCATAGTTGGGTGGGATCTGCATGCCCACCAGCAGTACCCGGGCGCCGGCCTGTTGGGACGCTTCAATCATGGTGGTGAGGTTGCTGCGGATGACCGGCGGCTGGAAACCCCGCAGGCCATCGTTACCCCCCAGTTCGATAATGACAATGTCTGGCTGGTGTTTTTCAAGCAGGTCCGGCAGCCGCCGGACGCCGCCATCGGTGGTTTCACCGCTGATGCTGGCGTTGACCACCTGCCACTGGTCGTGGTCCCCTTCATGCAGACGCTGTCGAAGCAGGTTGACCCAGGCGGTCTCCGTCCTGACACCGTAGGCAGCGCTCAGGCTATCGCCCATGACCAGAATGGTGCTGGCCCGGGCCGCAGGGGCCAAGAGCAGGCAGAGGAACAATCCGCAGAGCAGCAACAGGAATTTCTGGCGGATGAATATTGAAACTTTTGAAGCAGATACCGAACCAACGACCATTGCACGTCCTCTTGTTCTTCCGTAAGCCAGGTAGGGCAGGCCAATACAGAATCAGTTCCGGAGTTTATGTGACAGATCTATCCAGCGGCCCACGACACGCCAGTGAAGTTATCCTCTCAGCGTCCGACCTGACCCAGCAGGTAAACCCGGGCGGTGAGACGCTTACCATCCTGCAAGGGGTCAGTCTTGAGATCAAGCGGGGGGAGTCGGTGGCGATTGTTGGCCGCTCCGGCTCGGGTAAGACCACCTTGCTGGGTCTTCTGGCCGGGCTGGACACCCCTACGTCGGGTGAGGTGATTCTACAGGGCAAGGCGATCAGCCGCCTCAGCGAGGATGAACGCGCTGCGCTGCGCGCACGCCGGGTCGGCTTTGTGTTCCAGTCGTTCCAGTTGCTGCCGGCCCTCAGCGCGCTGGAAAACGTCATGCTGCCCCTGGAATTGGCGGACTTCCCCAGGCCCCGGGTCCGGGCCCGGGAACTGCTTGAGCGCGTGGGGCTGGGGGGTCGCCTGAACCACACGCCCCGTCAGCTCTCCGGTGGTGAGCAACAGCGGGTAGCCATCGCCCGGGCGTTTGCCTGTGAGCCGGTAATCCTGTTCGCCGATGAGCCAACCGGAAATCTGGATAACCAGACGGGGCAGGAGATCCAGCAACTGCTGATGACCCTAAACCGGGAGCAGGGCACGACCCTGGTCATGGTCACTCACGACGAAACACTGGCTGCCCGTTGTCAGCGGCGCCTGACTATTGAAGCCGGGCGCCTGCAGGCACCGCAGGAGGAGACCGCCTGATGTCGGCCAGCCATAAGCTGGGCTCGGTAACCCGGGACTGGCGCCAGCGGGATGTCCGGGTCGTGTTCAGTGCCCTGGTGATTGCAGTAGCGACCGTCGCCATCATTGCCCTGTTTGCCAGTCAGTTGCAGCGGACGCTTATCACCTCCGCAAGCTCATTTCTGGCAGCCGATCGCCAGCTTGAGGCGGAGCATGGCCAGCCGATTCCACCCCAATGGCGGGAAGAAGCCAGAAGCCGGGGCCTGGAAACCGCCCGGATGGTGGAGTTCTCCACGATGCTCAGCGGCGGCGACCGGTTCCAGCTGGTATCCATCAAGGCGGTGAGCAGCGAATACCCACTGCGGGGTCAGATCGAGTTCCAGCCAGACGCGGCCAGCGAGCGCCAGTTGCTGGGGCAGGGGCCCCGGCAGGGCGAAGCCTGGCTTAATCCGCGCCTGATGCGACTGCTGGAACTTGAGGTCGGGGACATCGTGGAAGTTGGCAATCTGGCACTGACCGTTGCCGGCCTGCTGATTCGCGAACCGGATGGCGGCTTCAATCTTGGCGGACTGGCACCGCGGGTGATGATGCACGCGGACGATGTGGATGCCACGGGGGTGATTCAACAGGGCAGCCGGGTCGAGTATATCAACCTGTTTGCCGGTGAAGAGTCCGCGCTGGATGGTTTTTACCAATGGCTTCAGCCCCGGCTGGAGCCGTCCCATGAATGGGAGAGCGTGCGCGATGGTGAAGCCTTGTCTGAATCCCTGCAGCGGGCGGAGCGTTTTCTGCTGCTGGGCGGCAGCATTGCGGTATTGCTCGCGTCAGTAGCGGTAGCCGTCGCCAGCCGGCAATTTGCAGTAGGCCAGCAGGACACCGTCGCACTCCTCAAGACCCTGGGTCTCTCGAGCCGGCGTATCGGGCAGATGTACCTGTGGCGCCTGGGCGTCTGGGGCGTGTCCGGCCTGATTGGCGGGCTGCTGGTGGCGTTGCCGGTCTATGGGCTGCTCAACCGCCTGATGGCCGATCTGCTTGACCGGGATGTGCCGTTTACCGTGGACGTTATGGCGTTGTTACCGGCGCTGGCGACGGCGGTTGTTTCCCTGTTCGCGTTCGCCTATCCGCCCCTCCGCCGCCTGCGGGACGTTCCAGCCATGCGGGTTTTGCGCAGCCAGCCGGGTGAAACGGACCCTCGCGCGTGGCGGGATCATGTTATCGCCGTGGTGGCGATTTTCGGACTGGTCTGGTTGTATGCCCGTGAGGTGACACTGGTGCTCGCGTTGCTCGGTGGGCTGGTAGCGCTTCTCGGAGTGCTTGCGCTGCTGGGCTGGCTGTTGCTGCTGTTGCTGCGCCGGGTGACAGGCGGTGGCAACGCCTGGCGCCTGGCCCTGGTGGGCCTGTACCGGCATCGCCGGGCCAGCCTGTCACAGATTGCCGTGTTTGCCATGACCCTGATGCTGGCAACCACCCTGGTGCTGGTGCGCTCTTCACTACTGGCAGACTGGCAGGCCCAGTTGCCGGAGCACACACCTAACCACTTCCTGATCAATATCGCCCCGGATACGGTCGACGACGTGGAAGCCTTCTGGACTCAGCGGGGACAGGGGCTGGATACCCTATATCCGATGGTGCGTGGACGACTGACGGAGATCAACGGCCAGCCGGTGCGCCAAGTGGTCAGCAAGGATGACAGTGTGGGTGCACTTAACCGGGAACTGAACCTGACCTGGATGGAGCAGTTGCCGACCGATAATCGTATCGTTGCCGGCCGCTGGTTCGACGAGGCTCAGGCGGAGGGCGTCTCCATAGAAGCCGAACTGGCCGAAGAGCTGGGGGTGGCCGTGGGCGATGTGCTGGGCTTTACCATCGGCTCGGAAACCATCGCGGAGCCCATCACCAGTATCCGTACCGTCCAGTGGGAAAGCATGAAGCCCAATTTCTACATGGCGTTCCCGCCGGATGGAGCACTGCAGGGATTACCGGCCACCTGGATCACCAGCTTTTACCTCCCTGATGACCGCAAGGATGCGCTCAATGACTTTGCCCGCCAGTTCCCAACCGTGTCCCTGCTGGAAGTGGACCATATCATCGAGCGCATCCAGGAGATTGTCCGGCAGGTCACCCAGGCGATTGAGGCCATACTGGCGTTGATCCTGGCGGCATCGCTGGTGGTTATGGCGGCGGTGGTGAGTGCGACCTTACAGGACCGGCAGCGGGAGGGCGCCCTGTTACGCACCCTCGGTGGCCGGCAGTCGTTACTGGTCCGCAGTACCATGCTGGAGTTTGGGCTTGCCGGCCTGCTGGCGGGTGTGCTGGGAGTGCTGGCAGCGGAGGCCTCGGTCTGGGCCCTGCAATACAGAATGTTTGGCGGAACTTTCCGTTGGCACTGGCAGGTGGCTCTGCCGGTGCCGTTAGTCAGTGCCCTGGTACTGGCTCTGCTAGGCCGCTGGCAATTGGGTCCGGTACTCAGGGTCAGCCCGATGCTGCTGCTGCGCCGGCTTGAATGAAAAGGTCCGGCGTTCAGCGGTACTGGCTGAGGATTTCTTCCAGCTCACCGCGGGCTTTCATGTTTGCCAGCTCTTCGTTAAAGGCATCGGCAAATTCTGTCCAGTCGGGGCGTAGCATTAGGCGATAACCGTAATCGCTGATGGCTTCTGTGCTGTGACGGAACTGGTCTTGCCAGTCGCGCTGGCGAATCACCCATTGGCCAACCGCCAGATCCGCAACGGTCACGTCCAGCCCGCGCCCATGTAGCAGATAGGTGAAGATATCCTTATCGTCGGCCACCTCGTACCGTTCGATGGCGTTAGAGTCGAACAGGGGCTGCAGCAACGGGTAGTGGTAACCCAATGGCGTCACCACGGTGATGCCCTTGAGCTCGTCGAGCCCGGTGAACTGGAATTCGGAATCCGCCGGTACAAAGAAGACTTCGCGAATGGGTACCATCGGGTCGGTGAACAGAAACCGTTCCGGGTCCGGCGTCCATTCCTGCGCCCGGGGCGTACCATCAATATGCCCGGCCAGTAGCATGGACTCGACCCGCTTGCGGGGAATGAGAAAAAGGGAAAGCTCGTAACCCAGGCGTTCTGTGATCCGGCTAACGATGTCAAACGCGATGCCACTGTAAGTGCCGTCTTCGTTATGGATCAGGTAGGGCGGATAACCGGTGGCGGAAACGTTAAATCTAAAGACACGGGGCTGATGCTCAGGAGTTTGCTGGGGCACAGGCTCGCTGGCCGTCGCCGCGGGAGCGAGAGTGATAAGTACAGGAACCAGCCAGCGAAAAAGAGGAGGGAACATGAAGATGCCCTGTCTGTACAGTTTAAACGGCTTGAAAAACGGCGGGCCGTAGAGCTCAGGTTATCAGCCCTCTACCGATTGGGCCCTATGGAATCCGCGAGCCTGCGGCCACAACGCCAGTGCCAGTGCGTCCGCCGAGCATGAAGCGGAGGTCGATTGTTGCGTGTTTCGCTCTGCGAATCAAGACTCGGACGAAAGAGGGTAAAGTGATCACGCAGATCATTTACTTCTTTAGAGATATAAACACTGGCGAGAGGGACGGGGGGAGCTCCGGAGGGCAATACCGCCCCCCGGAGTCAGGATTTATCGTAGGCTGGACAGCTTGCGCTTGGCCTCGTCTGCCAGTTCACCTTCCGTTTTCGCCACCTCATTGTAATAGGCAGCAGCCTTGTTGGCATCGCCCTGATGCGCGGCGATGTCACCGAGTCTCAGGTAGGCAATGGTTGTGGGAACGACCTGGGCGGAAGCTTCCAGATCGGCCTGTGCACCCTGAACGTCCCCGTGTTCCAGCCGGTTCAGCCCGCGGTAGAGACGGTAGCTGAACATTTCCGGGTACAGCTCCACAGCACGATTAAAGTCGGCTTTGGCCTTGTCCGGACTGTTCATCGCCTCATGGAGACGGGCACGGGTCGCATGGAAGGCGGCTTCATTCGGGGCCAGCTTCAATGCCTGGTTCACCTTGTTCAGTGCGGTGTCGTAGTCGCCCTCGCCGGCGATCCTGAGGGCCTCATCGTGAAGGTCGTAGGCCGGTTGCAGAC
>CAZHAY010000011.1:0-17655 GCA_964530545.1 uncultured Marinobacter sp. | reverse complement strand
CCCTCGCCGGCGATCCTGAGGGCCTCATCGTGAAGGTCGTAGGCCGGTTGCAGACGCTTCGCCTCGGCGACCATCTTCTGGTAGCGGTCCCGGTTGCGAACGCCGTCGGTGCCCAGCTCCTGTGCCAGGCGCCGGTTTTCTTCAACACGCTTTTGGGAAGGCGGGTGTGTCGCAAAAAGGCCGTCGAGGAAGCTGGAAGAGCGTCCTTCGGAGAGCTGCAGGAACAGCTCCTGTAGTTCGACCGCCGCCTGAGGGTCATAGCCGGCCTCCACCATATATTCAATGCCGTAGCGGTCAGACTCCAGCTCGTGGGCCTGACTGTACTGTGACAGGGCCATCTGGCCGCCCACGGCGGCACCACCCATAATCAGTCCGCCCCATTCGTTATTCCCCAGGGCCAGACCCAGGCCAGCCATGCCAGCGCTCAGCAGCATACCCTGCTGCATGCGCTGGACGCTGTGGCGGGCAGCCGCGTGGACAATTTCATGGCCGAGTACAGACGCCAGCTGGGCTTCGTCATCCAGTTTTACCAGCAGGCCACGGTTAATGGCGATCTTACCTCCCGGCAGCGCCCAGGCGTTGGGGACGTTACTGTTCAGTACGGCGAATTCGTAGGGCAGGTCTGGCCGATCGCTGACTTCAGCAAGTTTATTGCCGACTTCCTGGATATACACCGTGAGCTCGGGGTCAAGGTAGAAGCGGCCACCCTGGGTCTGAATGGTCGGCGTATAATGTTCCTGACCGAGCTGACGTTCCTCGTTCTCGCCGATCAGTGATAGCTGTGATTTCCCGGTTACCGGATTAACGGCGCAACCGCTGGCCAGCATGAATGCGACCAGCACGGGCACAATCGCCATTCGCGGCCGGGTAAAAGACAGTTTCTTCACGTAGGTCTCCTTGCCTGTGATTTTTTAGGTGTGCCCCGGGGATGCTTCAGGAACACAACGGTTATCATACCGGAATATGTCGCGTCCGGAAGGCGTTGAGTACGTAGTTTCCCCCTGAAGAGGTAGCCAATATACGGTATGATTTGCACGTTTTTTTTCGGATAACAGGACCGTTATGACCGACGTTACGACTGATAAAATGCTTATGGACCGGGTCGGCCGGTTCATTGACATACTTAACCAGGCCCGCGACCTGGGGCTGACGGTAGCGGACGCGCAGCAGGATCAGCTTACCCTGTGCCTGCCCTACAGCGAAAAGATCATTGGTAATCCGGAAACCGGCGTCATCCACGGCGGTGCGATAACCACACTGATGGACACGACATCGGGCTCGGTGATGGTCTGCGCGCTGGAAGAATTCGAACTGTGTCCTACTCTGGACCTGCGGGTAGATTACATGCGCCCGGCGGAGCCACATAAACCGGTGTATGCCCGCGCCGAAATCCGCAAAATGACCCGCAATATCGTCTTCACCCGCTGTGAGGCGTTTCAGGATGACGGCGAAATTGTCGCCACCTGTGTCGGTACCTTTATGCGCCTGGGCAAGGATGCGACGCCCAAATCCTACCGCGACCTGATCATGGGGACTGACCAGTGACCTCTGCCGATATTCTACGAGAGACCCAGCAGACCGGAGACTTCACCCGGCTTCTGGCCAGTATTCCCTACGCCGGGCATATCGGCCTGCAATGCGACCGTTTCGGCGACGACCTGATTTTCCGGCTGCCCCGCAAGGAAGCCAACCTGGGCAACCCCATGCTGCCCGCTATTCATGGCGGAGTGATCGGCGGTTTTATGGAAGTTTCAGCGGCGATCTACCTGATGATGTCCCAGGATACCTTCCGCATACCCAAGATTGTCGATTTCTCCCTCGATTATCTGCGGGCCGGACTGGACCGGGAAACCTACGCAGAATGCCATCTCACCCGGCAGGGAAATCGTGTCGCCAACGTCATGATCAGCGCCTGGCAGAAGTCCCGCCGTGAACCGATTGCGACTGCCCGGGCCCACTTCCTGCTGGAAAAGTAAGCCCGGCCGGGCTTGAAATGGACGCCCCAATCCCCAAATTAACTCCACGCCATGAATAACCCGTGCCTGAGCGTCAGACACCGCTGGGCACGGAACGTTTTATCTGACATTCAGCAGGAGATACCGCGCCATGACGGTTGAAACCGGTAAAGAAACCCTTGGCTTTCAAACCGAGGTGAAGCAACTGCTCCACCTGATGATCCACTCCCTGTATTCCAACAAGGAAATCTTTCTGCGGGAGCTCATCTCCAACGCATCTGATGCCGAAGATAAGCTACGCTTTGCCGCCCTCAAGGACGACAGTCTGTATGAAAATGACCCGGAGCTGAAAATCCGTCTGGATTACGACAAGGACGCCGGCACCATCACCATTACGGACAACGGCATCGGAATGTCCCGGGAAGACGTCGTCCAGAACCTGGGCACCATTGCCCGCTCAGGCACGGCTGAGTTCCTGAAGCAGCTGTCCGGTGACGAAAAGAAAGACAGCCGGCTCATTGGCCAGTTCGGGGTGGGTTTCTATTCGGCGTTCATCGTGGCCGACCGGGTAGAAGTCTATACCCGTCGCGCCGGCGCCCCGGCCTCTGAAGGCGTTCGCTGGGAGTCCAGCGGCGATGGCGAGTTCACCATTGAGAACGTGGAGCTGGAAAATCGCGGTACCCGGATCGTCCTGCATCTGCGAAAGGACGAGCAAGAGTTTGCCGACGGCTGGCGCCTGCGCAGTCTGGTCAAGAAATACTCCGACCATATTTCCTTCCCGGTGGTGATGAAGTCCGAATCGGATGACGAGGACAAGAAGGGCGAAGAGGAGACCGTCAACGACGCGACCGCCCTGTGGACGCTGCCCCGGAACGAAGTGAAGGACGAGGACTACAAGGAATTCTACAAGCACATCGCCCATGACTTTGAGGACCCGCTCACCTGGTCTCACAACAAGGTGGAAGGCAAGCTGGACTACACCAGCCTGTTGTATATCCCCAAGCGGGCGCCGTTTGATCTGTATAACCGGGAAGCGCCCCGGGGGCTGAAGCTGTATGTCCAGCGGGTGTTCATCATGGACGACGCCGAGCAGTTTCTGCCCCTGTACCTGCGCTTCGCCAAGGGCGTCATCGATTCCAATGACCTGTCACTGAACGTCTCCCGGGAAATTCTGCAGAACGACAGCACCGTGGACTCCATCCGCAGCGCGCTGACCAAGCGGGTGCTGGATATGCTGTCGAAGCTGGCGAAAAAGCAGCCGGAAGAGTATCAGACCTTCTGGGATGAGTTTGGTACGGTCATTAAGGAAGGCCCTGCCGAGGACTTCAGCAACCGGGAGAAAATCGCTGGCCTGCTGCGTTTCGCGTCTACCCATACCGGTGACAGCGCGCAGAATGTGTCGCTGGATGATTATATCGGTCGCATGAAAGACGGGCAGAACAAGATCTACTACATCACCGCCGACACCTTCAAAGCGGCCAGCTCCAGCCCGCATCTTGAAGTGTTCCGCAAGAAAGGCCTTGAGGTGCTGATCCTGTCAGACCGGATCGACGAATGGATGATGGGTTACCTCAACGAATACGACGGCAAGCAACTCCAGGATGTTGCCCGTGGCGACCTGGATCTGGGCGAAGTCGAGACTGAGGAAGACAAGAAGCATCAGGAAGAAGCCGCGAAAGAGCACAAGGACCTGCTGGAGCGGATCAAGACCGCGCTGGAGGACCAGGTTCAGGAGGTTCGCGTGACCAATCGTCTGACCGACTCGCCGGCGTGCCTGGTGGTGGGTCAGTTCGATATGGGTGCCCAGATGAAGAAGATCATGGAAGCCGCCGGGCAGAAGGTGCCCGAGAGCAAGCCGATCTTTGAAATCAACGTGGATCATCCCCTGGTGCAACGTCTGGAAAGCGAGCAGGGCGAAGAGCGCTTCAATGAGCTGTCCGCGGTGTTGTTCGACCAGGCGACCTTGGCCAGTGGTGAGCAGCTGAAAGACCCGGGTGCTTATGTCAGCCGCCTCAACCGCTTGCTGCTGGAGCTGGCGAACTAACCCGCCAAAGCCGGAACAGCGCCAATGCAGCAGATCATAGTGGACATCCAGATCAGCCCGGATGAGTGGATCAAGCTCTACCAGGGGGTTGCCCAGGATGTCCATGCACGGGCCCGGGACGGACGTTCGGTCCGCTTCCCGGCCCGGATCCTGTCCCGCTTCTATCTTCGCGACGGCATCCGCGGCAGTTTTCGCATTGTTTTCGATGGGGCCGGGAAGTTCCATTCCATCGAACGTCTGTAGCCATCCGCCCGGTTTCCATCTTTTCCAGACCGGTACGACCAACATCTGGCGTCAGGTTTTCGACGGACGGTCTGCAGTTCACCGGGTTACCCGGATATCATCTTCCTGTGTGATTGCTTACAATTCCCTCCGCCTGATTTCTGTCTCGCACTCATCTTATTGGAATCCTGAACTCCGGAGCCTTCATGCGAATTATCCTTGCCCCCATGGAAGGGCTGGTTGACGCGCCTATCCGCGAAACCCTGACCCGGGTTGGCGGCATTGACCGCTGTGTGACGGAATTTATTCGCGTGACCCAGGGCATGCTGCCGCCCCGGATCTTCTACAAGTTTGCCCCGGAACTGACCAACGGCGCCCTGACCGGCGCGGGAACCCCGGTGGCCGTGCAACTACTGGGCTCAGACCCGAAGATGATGGGGCGACACGGTGCGAAGGCCGTGGAGCTGGGGGCTGGGCAGGTGGACATCAACTTTGGCTGTCCCGCAAAAACCGTTAACCGGCATAAAGGCGGTTGCGTTCTCATGCGGGAGCCGGAGCGGATGTATGAGATTGCCGCCGCGCTGCGGCAGGCGGTGCCCGCTGGCATTCCAGTCACCGCCAAGATGCGCCTGGGGTACGACGACCGCTCCATGGCCGTTGCCTGCGCCCAGGCTCTGGAAGCAGCGGGGATGGCGGAAATCGTGATTCATGCCCGTAGCAAGGTGGACGGTTACCGGCCGCCGGCCTATTGGGATGAAATCGCCCGCGTACGGGACGCGGTCAGAACCCACATTATCGCCAATGGCGAGATCTGGACGGTGGCCGACTACTGGCGGTGTCGCGAAGTGACCGGCTGTGACGACGTAATGATTGGCCGCGGCCTGATCGCCCGTCCCGACCTGGCACGCCGTATCAAGGCCAGCCAGAACGGCGACGACGACATTCCCATGACCTGGCCGGAAGTGATTCCCCTGGTCTCGGACTATGCCGCAGCACTGCAGACCCGGCTGGACGACCGCTTCGTCACCGGGCGCCTGAAGCAGTGGCTCAACTACCTCCGCCAGGGCTTTCCGGAGGCGGAGCAGATCTGGCCGGCGGCCCGCAAGCTGAAGGACGTCAGCTCATTCGTGGCCTGTCTGGAAAACGCCCGCAGGAAGGAGGCGGCGTGACACGGCTTATCTGTCCGCAGTAGTGACGGATAGCCGATTAAGGTATGCTGGGCTGATCAGGAATACATCAGCCGGGACAAGGAGTTAAGATGCGAATTCTCATTGCGTTGATTATTGGTCTGAGCATGGTAGTGTCTGCGTCGCTGTTGCGCGACGGTCTGACCCAGATGCGAACCGGAGACCGGTTTGTCACGGTTAAGGGCGTGGCCGAGCAGGAAGTCACCGCTGATCTGGCCCTGTGGCCGATCCGCTTTGCTGCCACCGGTGAGACCCTGGATCAGGCCCGTGAGCAGGCTCGCCAAAGCCGGGAAGGGGTAATGGCGTTCCTCAAGCTGCAGGCCATACCCGGCGATGCGGTTGAACTGCAGCGGCTGGATGTTGTCGACTCCGGGGCCAATCCCTATCAGACCGACACCGGTACCCGCAAATTCATCATTACCCAGGTGCTGATGGTTCGCTCCACGGATGTGGACAAGGTGCGACAGGCTGCCCAAAGCGTCAGCGACCTGGTGGATTCCGGGGTGATCCTGTCCTCTGACTATGGTCCCACCGGTCCCACGTATCTGTTTACCCGGCTGAACGCTATCAAACCGCAGATGATCGCTGAGGCTACGGCTGCAGCTCAGGAATCAGCTCAGCAGTTCGCCCGCGACGCCGATGCCGAACTGGGTGGCCTGCGCAGGGCCAATCAGGGCGTCTTCCAGATTCTGGCCCGGGACCAGGCCCCCGGTGTGATGGCGGAACAGCAGCCGGTCAAGACGGTCAGGGTGGTCTCCACCTTTGATTACTATCTCAAATAACCCGGCCTGATGGTCTCTCCCCCAGCCCGTCGGCTACTACCTGACGGGCTGAATGCTCCGCTGTGGACCGGGTCACAGCGGACATACCTCAGCAACGTTATTTTGCCGCAGGCGTTGTCAAAGCTCCGTTTATGAAAGTTTAACTTGGTGGTTCCCAGGCCTCGTGCCAGTTTGCTCCTGTCGTAGTGAATGATCATTCCGTGTCCCGAAGACCGAACGTCTGTCGGGTCAACCGAGACTACAAGGAGCCAATCTATGGACGGTCTACGCCCGAATTATCGCCATCTCACCAGCCGAAAAGGGTGGCTATCTCTGGGGTTTGTTGCGGCAGTGTTACCGGCAGTCGGTGCTGCCGCACCACAGGTTCTGCTTGAAGAAAACTTTGACAGCGACGCCATCGCCTTCAGCACCGAAGGCCGCATCTGGATCCGGGACGGTTACGCCCGGTTCCGGGGCGGCGAATCAGCCGCTATCACGTCCGACATCATCTATACCAATGGCACTCAGGGGCTGTCGCTGCTCTGGGACCGTGAAACCAGCGGCCTGGATGCCGGAGAACAACTGATGGTGGAAGTCTCCGTGGACGGTGGCGCCTTTCAGTTATTAGAAGGTGGCCGCGATCTGAGCGGTGAGAGCCTGGTGCGGTTACCGGATGCAGATCGTTTTGTGCAGTTGCGTTTTCGTCTGGAAGCCAATTCCTTCCTGGAGCGGGGAGATATCCGCACGGTGGTAGTGACCGGTGAGTCTGACACGGGCTGTACTACTGACTGTGGCGGACCTGATCCGGACCCGGATCCCGGGGAGCCGCCAGTAACCGCCGGCGCGACCATCATCCCGGACTCCACCTGGACCTGCGGCATGGCGGGTGGAATACCGGATCCGATCACGGGCGAACTGGTGTTCCGTACCCGACTGCCGGTTAACGATATCCTCGAGGTGGGGCAGACGCCTTATGGTGAGCGGACGGTCTTACCGGTAGCCGGAGCGCGCCTGACCGATACCAGCAATGGCCTTCAGGGCAGTATTTTGCCGGGCTCACTGGACTTCGACCTGACCCTGCCCAGTGGGGCCCGGGAGCACGAGAGCCGCTACACCATCGAAACCCGGAACGGGGATCTGATCTATATGCGTAACTGCGGCGTTGCAGACGGTGACACAACGCGCTTCGTGGCAAGGTTTGAAGCGCCCCAGCGCAGCGACTACCGCTGGCTTCATGAAGGGGTCTACGTGGGCGTTCGGGAAATCACCCCGGATGGCGTCGCGCTGAGCGTTTACCGGAACCCCATTGCCAGACCTGACACCGGGACTGTGCGGGTTCCGTCGGATAATACGGTACGTCAGCAAAGCTGGGAGTGCCCGTCCGTGGCGCCGGGCTCCCGGCAGGGAAGCCAGGTACTGCAGGCCAGAGTCGGTATTGGCGGCTTCCAGTCCGTGGGTGAATCCCGCGACGGATCCCGTCGGATCATTCCCATCACCGGCGGCAGCTTCTCGGGGAATGTGTCAGGCTCGGTCAACCCTGGTGGTGCTGACTACCAGTTGACCGTTGGCGGTGACCTGACCCTTGAGGCGCGCTATACCCTGCGCACCAACGACGGCGAGCTTATCGTGGTCCGTAACTGTGGCGACTACGGCAGTGGCGATCTTACCCTGCCATTGTTTGAGGCACCTACTGCCAGCCGCTACGACTGGATGAACCACACCGACTTCGTGGGCACTATTACGCCGGGCCTGCGGCGGGTGACCATTACGGTGTTTGAACGCCGGTAACCGCAACTCAGCACCCCGGGCTCCGGGGTGCTGATACTCGCTTTATTTCGCAATTTCTTTGTCATAGTCCGGGTAGGAATGCTTCAGGGTGGCATGATTCAGCAGCATCTCTGCTTTGAGATGTTCGCCAGAGGCATCGTAAATGCGTGAGCGGACCCAGTAGGATTCGGTTCGTCTGCTCTCTGCCAGGGCAACCACTTCGCGGCGGATCAGATAGTCTTCGCCGACAAACAGCGGCCCATCCACCATACGAATCTCCTGATCGGCAAAGAGACCAACCGCGGGCTGTTTCACGGGAAAGCCAGCCTGCTTACCACTGTAATTGGCCAGGACGCTGACCATTTCGAGCGGGATGATCGGCCGCCCCCAGGGGCTGGCGCTGCCATCCTGGTACCAGGGCGAATTCTCGGTGATGGCGTCGAGCTTCTGGTTCAGGGAGAACGGATACAGGTTACCCATATGCTGGTCCGGGTCCATACGCACGCGTTCATCCTGTTCGCCTTTCATGCCCACCTGGAGGTCCGCCAGAATCACCAGCTTTTCCGGCGCCCGCAGCTTTGCCATCCGCTCGTCAAGCAGGGTCTGCCCCGAACCCAGACTGGCACTGGCCTCCAGCACCGGTGTACCGTCGGCTTTCTCAGCCCAGGCACGAACCCGGGTAGCGCCGGCAACGGGTCGTTCAATAAAGGCGCGCACCTGCTCGCCTTCGACCACCATGTTCTGGAAGTGGGACGAAAAGCAGCCCCGCTCAAACCACGCTTTACCCCAGACTTCGGTCAGTAAAGGCACGAACTGACTGAAATGGGTCGGACCTTCGATAGGCCCAGCCTGGAAACCGAGCTTTTCCGCCATGCTGTCGTCGTGGATGGAGCTGTGACCGCTGTACTCCTGGTCTGCCAGCATTTGCCGGGGCTGGCGAAGTGGGCCGCAGAGGTACAGGAGAGTATCAAATGCCATGGGGTTGTCCTTGTTTTAAGTTATAGGAGGGCGGCTTGGGCACGCCGGAGGTTATTGAAGGGATACTGTAGACCATTCGCAGACCGGGAAGAAGGCCAATCCAGCCAGGGCGGATAATTCGCACCAGTCCGCAGTTTGAGAAATCCGTTGAACCTGACATGCCTGAATTCTGACCAATCGAGTACTGCGTTTATTCCGGGACTAGGCCACGCCAAGGCGGCTGACTATGCTGCGATTCAGGCCGGCGCCCGCTGGCCATGCCTATGTTTATCCCCTTGGAGAGCGTTGTCAGGCAGAGACCCAATGCATGCTGGATGAGACATGTCCACATGCACAGCGGGACGGACAGCAAGAGCTCTGTGTTTCCCGCTAGAGGCCATCAACAAACAGAACAATGGAGTCCGTACAATGAATCGCTCTTTCCTCATATCAGTGGTTGCTGCCGTGCTGGCAACCCAATCGGCGGTTGTCCTGGCGGTCGATAACGGCCGCTATTCGATCATCTCCCGCCATAGCGGCCTGGCCCTGGATGTCAGCGGTAACAGCCGCGACGACGGGGCCAACGTTGTGCAATGGCAGTATCTGGGTGGTACTAACCAGCAATTCGATGTAGACAACCTGGGTAATGGTTACTACACCATACGTCCGGCCCACAGCGGCAAGTCCCTGGATGTGTGGGAGTTCAGCCAGGAGCCGGGCGGGGATATCCGTCAGTGGAGCTACACCGGTAGCTATAATCAGCAGTGGGCCATCCGCTCGGTCGGCAATGGCTACTACAGCATCACGTCACGCCATAGCGGTCTGCCGCTTGATGTGTGGACCTGGAGCACGGAAAACGGTGGAGACATCCGCCAGTGGACCGCCACCGGTGGTGCAAACCAGCAATGGCGATTCAATCCGGTGGACGGCGGCTCTGGCGGTGGCTCCGGATCCGATCCCGGCCCCGGAACACCAACGGCCAAGGGCTCCAGTTGTCAGTCCACCGGCAGCCGCACGGTCTCCCAGACCATCGTGGTGTCTGGCGGTGTCTACGACGGTCGTTGCATGACGTTCAACCCCACATCTGCCCTTGGTGATGGCGGCCAGGGTGAGGGCCAGAAGCCGGTATTCCGTGTCGAAAACGGTGCAACCCTGAAGAACGTCATTATCGGACGGAATGGCGCGGACGGTATCCACGTGTATAACGGCGGCACACTGGAAAACATCCGTTGGACGGACGTGGGCGAAGATGCCATGACGGTGAAATCCAAAGGCAACGTAACCCTGCGCAATATCGAAGGCTACAAGGGCCACGACAAGTTCATTCAGGTGAATGCAGAAACCAACCTGACGGTGAGCAACTGCATCGTCGACGATATGGGCAAGTTCCTGCGGCAGAATGGCGGCTCCAGCTTCCCGATTTCGGTGACCGTGGATAACTGCGACATTTCCAATATGAAAGAGGGGATTTTCCGTACCGACAGCAACCGTTCGACGGCGCACATCTCAAACAGCCGTCTGCGTAATGCCGGTCGCACCTGCATCGGTGCCTGGAGAAGCTGTACCAGCTCGGGTATCACCAACTTCTAGGACAGGATGAAAGCCGGCGCTGGCCATAGGGCGGCTGGCTCCGGCTTTCGGCCTTCACGGGCTCAGGAGGTTCCTGAGCCGGGCTGAAGGTGAAGGCCTGGTGTCCCCTTATTCGTCGTAAGAAGGAAGCCGGGCGTAGGCATGGCCACCGTCAACCGCGATGGTGTCACCAACCACATAGTCGCCGGCGCGAGAGGCCAGGAAGATCGCCGCCCCGGCCATATCCTGATCGTTACCCACGCGTCCCAGCGGTGTCCTCTTCGCGACGCCGTCGCTGTTGTCGCGGGCATCCCGGTTCATTTCGGACGGGAAGGGCCCCGGGGCAATGCCGGTGACCACAATACGGTCGTGAACCAGGCGCGCAGCGATCCGGCGAGTGAGGTAAATCAGGCCGGATTTGGACGCATGATAGGAATAGGTTTCCCAGGGATTCAGGCGGATCCCATCAATCGACGCAATGTTGATGACCTTGGCGGGCTGCTCATCAGATGCGGCCGCCTTGAGCATTCCGTGAAGGGACTGGGTGAGGAAAAAGGGTGACTTCAGGTTCAGGTCCATCACCTTGTCCCAGCCGTGTTCTGGAAATTCCTCGAAGTCCGCACCCCAGGCAGCGCCAGCGTTATTGACGAGGATATCCAGACGGTCTTCCCGCTCCTGCAGTTTGCGGGTGAGCTCGCGGCAACCTTCAACCGTGGACAGATCCTGAGGCAGTGAAAAGCAACGACCATTGCCTTCGGACAACTCTTCGGCGGCTGCATCGCACTGGTCAGCCTTGCGGGAAGAGATATAAACCTTTGCCCCCTGGGCGATGAAACCGGCAGCGATCATTTTTCCGATGCCACGGGAACCGCCGGTGACCAGCGCCGTACGGCCTTCAAGAGAAAACAGGTTTTCAAACATTGTGCATGCTCCAAAGTTATCGTTATGGGTAAGGAGGAGTACACAAATCAGGCGATTCCGGGCCTGTCTGGCTTCCTGCGCGTTTGTGTAACCGTCATTCTGACGTTTTCAGCGCATGCTTGAAAGACCCCGAGCAAACCGGGCCGCTCAAAACAACCTGATAATCCGGCTCCTTGAGCACGACTATGACGCGCTGGCCCGTCGGGCATAGGCAGCTCGGGCTGAGTGGAGCTTGTCGTAGCTTTCGAGCAGCCGCAGGTGCCGGTCCAGACCTTCCAGCTGCATGTTTGTAGGTGTCAAACCCTGGAATCGAACGCTGCCGTCCACCGTACCCACTATCGCGTCCATGGTCTCATCACCGAACATGCGGCGCAGATTGACGATGAAATCGTCCAGTTCCAGCTCGTCATCCAGCACAATTTCCAGAACGGCCTGGGTTCCCTGGTAGTAAAGGTTGCGGTCAACCGTGTTGTCATTGAACTGAAGGAACGCTTCGACCAGATCCAGCGCCTCTTCATACTGCTTCAGGGCCAGATAGATCATCAGCTTCAGTTCCAGAATAGTAAGCTGGCCCCAGATGGTGTTCTCATCAAACTCCACGCCGATCAGGTTGATGATCTTCATGTAGTTATCAAGCTGACTTTCTTCCAGCCGCTCGACCAGACTGGTCAGTTGCTCATCATTGAGCGCATGAATATTGAGGATGTCTTCGCGATAATCCAGCGCCATATTGGTGTTATCCCAGATCAGGTCCTCCACCGGGTACACCTCGGAATAGCCGGGCACCAGAATGCGGCATACCGGCGCGCCCAGGTCCTCATGGACCGCGATATAGATTTCCTTGCCAAGCGACCCCATCAGGCCGAAAAGCCGATCGGCCTCTTCCTGGGTTGTGCCGGAGAAGTCCCAGTGGACAAACGAGTACTCCGAACGGGCACTGAAGAAGCGCCAGGAGACGACGCCGGTAGAATCTATAAAGTGCTCTACGTAATTGTTGGGTTCGGTCACCGCCAGACTGTTGAAGGTGGGCGGCAGCATATCGTTTAGTCCTTCAAAGCTGCGGCCCTGCATAAGTTCTGTCAGGGTGCGCTCAAGCGCAACCTGAAAATTCGGGTGGGCACCAAAGCAGGCGTAGGCACCGCCGGTTTTCGGATTCAGCAAGGTGACGGAAATCACCGGGTACTTTCCGCCCAGAGAAGCATCCTTCACCAGTATGGGGAAGCCCTGCTGTTCCAGCGCCCGAACGCCTTCAAGTATGTGGGGATATTGCTCGAGGACCTCCAACGGAATGTCCGGCAGGGCAATTTCTTCCTGAATAATCTGTTTCTTGACGGCGCGTTCGATAATCTCTGACAAACATTGCACCTGTGCCTCCTGCAGGGTATTTCCGGCGCTCATGCCGTTACTCAGGAAGAGGTTTTCAATCAGGTTTGTCGGGAAATAGACCACTTCGTCGTCGGACTGACGCATAAAGGGCAGGGCGCAGATGCCCCGGTCTTTCCGGCCTGAGTTGGTATCAATCAGGTGAGAGCCCTGCAGCTCGCCGTCGGGGTTGTAGATGGCCAGGCAATGCTCATCCAGAAGGCCTTCCGGCAGCTCATCCTGTGGCCCCGGTCTGAACCATTTTTCGTTAGGATAGTGGACGAATTCGCGATGGGCGATTTCTTCACCGAAATACTGGTCGTTATAGAAAAAGTTGCAGCTCAGTCTCTCGATGAATTCCCCCAGTGCCGAGCAGAGCGCGCTTTCCTTGGTCGATCCCTTGCCGTTGGTAAAGCACATGGGCGATGACGCATCCCGAACGTGCAGCGACCAGACATGGGGGACAATATTGCGCCAGGAGGAAATCTCGATCTTCATGCCCAGGTCACGGAGGAAACCGGTCATATTGGCGATGGTTTCTTCCAGCGGCAGATCCTTGCCTTCGATAAACGTGCGGTCACCCTCAGGGGTCGCCATCAGCAGGGCCTGGGCATCTTCGTCCAGGTTATCGACGGTTTCGATCTCAAAGGCAGGTCCGGTCTGGACCACTTTCTTGACGGTACAGCGGTCGATGGAGCGGAGGATTCCCTGACGGTGCTTTTCCGGCAGATCTTCCGGCAGTTCAACCTGGATCTTAAAGATCTGGTTATAGCGGTTCTCAGGGTCGACGATATTGTTCTGGGATAGCCGGATATTGTCTGTGGGAATATCCCGGGCCAGGCAGTACACCCGAACAAAGTAGGCCGCGCACAGGGCCGATGACGCCAGGAAATAGTCAAACGGGCTAGGGGCCGAGCCATCGCCTTTGTACCGGATCGGCTGATCGGCGAGGACAGTGAAGTCGTCGAACTTCGCTTCCAGTCTCAGGTTATCGAGAAAGTTAACGTTGATTTCCATGGCGGGACTACCGGTCAAGGGGAATGGGAGGTATGAAAAAAGAAGGGCGCCATTATGCCGTTTTTATGGCGCCCCGTCCTGGTGGATTACCCCGACAGTCCCGGTACTGCGTTATGACGCTGGAGTCGTGGCCTGTGCGTTCCGTTTAGATCGATTTATGCATGATGTAGCGTAGAAACGGAACGCCCCGAATCGTAGTCCGGTGCTCCTGTTCAACTTCAAAACCGTGACGCTGGAAGAACGGGCGGGCTACGGCACTGGCTTCGGTTGAGAGCTTCTCTATGCCAAGGGACTGTAAATGCTCTTCGGCCTGGCGGAGCAGGGCGGAGGCGACGCCCTTGCGGGCATAGTTTGGAGCAGTGTAGATCAGGTCGATCTGTCCGTTCAGCTCATAGGAAATGAAGCCGGCCAGCTGATCCCGTTCTTCGGCGACGAGGGTCGTCAGGGACTCGAGCCGGTGCTGCCAGGTGTCCAGATGGGGTGTGCGGGAAGCCCAGGCATAACGCTGGGTCTCGTCGTAAGCCGTTGCCGTCAGCTCATGAACCGACTCGGTAAACAGGCGGACCAGCGGGCTAAGATCCTGAATCTGGTAATCTCGGATACGAATATTACTGTCGAGCGGCATGGGTTAATCCATCAATTCAATTATCAGCGAAACACAGTACGACATAACCAGTATCCGGCACGCCGACGGGTTGCAGTAGAGAACGGATACTCTTCTCGCAACGCGGTTCGTCCGGTACTGGTGTCGTGAGACCGGCCTAACGTGCTGGATCACTGGTGAGCACAGCGACCACCCGTTGGAAATGCTCAGCGGCCTCAGCACCAAGGGAGGTCAGATAACCCCCATCTACCTGGGTGGTGAGTCCTTTCTCGTGCAACCGTTGTGCAGCAGCCACCAGGGTCGGGTCCGCCGACTGATGATGTACTTTGAGGCCTTCCTGGGACGAGCTACCGTCAAACAGGGCCAACAGGCTGAGCTCACTGACAAGATCCGGGGGAAAAGCCATGGTGACATCCTGTGTTATCCGGGTGGAGAGCCCCGGGGCGGGGCGCCCTCAGGCTCTTACTTCTGCCAGTGTCGGCCAGATGCGGGATTTTGTCCAGTGGTGTGCTTGACCTGAAAAACATCCACCTGGGCCTGCGCTCAATTGCCGGAGTCGGACGCCGAGGGCAGGTTACCGCCCAGCATGTTTTCGACGACGGCCGCATTATAGAAGGTCTCTACCGTGTGTATCCGATCGTCAATGACCCGGAACCAGACCGCAAGGCGCACGTCGCCAATGGGCTCAAAATGGGTCTGGTAGTCGAGAATCGCAAACACGTGCTCACCATCCTCGCTGAGCTGGCGGACGACCAGGTCTTTCTGGATGGCAGCCATGCCGAACTGGTACGCGAGCATGTCGTCCCGGCTGAGAAAGCGCATGTTGGGACCCACATACTCAAAATCATCGGTTGCCAGCAGTTCCTTGGCATCATCAAACCGCTGGGCCTGAATGTGACTGATGAACCGGGCTACGAGATCTTTTGGCTGCATTTACGGTTTCCTCTATAAGGCCAGACTCCGGGTGTTGATCATACCGGAGTCCGGGGGCGGGCGTCACAGACCGTACAGTACTTTCAGGTGCGCCATAAAGTCAGGCCGGTCAGCGGCTGCGTCTGCCCGTACTTTCTGCACGGTTGGCCGCTGTTCCATGCGCTTGCAATATTCGCTCAGGCCGGGAACGTTTTCCAGCGGATCACGGTTCAGGAACGCCTTGCCAACGTTTCGTACGATGGGCAGATTCAGGATTGCAGCGATATCGGCTTGGGTGAACTGGTCGCCATAGGCAAAGGTTTCAAAAGCAGAGAGTTTCGGCAACGCTGCCGCCGCCTTGTCGAGCCCGGCTTCGACCTCTTTCAGTACCGCCGGGGGGGGAGCGGTGCCACTGATGAGGTTCGGGATAACCCTGCGCGCGACCAGCTCAAAGTAGAGCTCAATGAACTGGGCCAGTTCCTGAACCTTGGCGATATGAAATGGCGATGAGGGGATGAGGGGCGGCTCCGGATAGGCACGTTCAATATAGTCGAGAATGGCCCGGGATTCGCTGATGAATCCCTCCGGCGTCTCCAGAGCCGGGACTTTCCCCAGCGGGCTTTTATCCAGGAACTCAGGCTTATAATTTGGCCCGGCACCGCTGTAGGACACCACTTCTTCAAATTCGATGCCTTTTTCAAGGAGTGCGAGCTTCGGGACGTTGTAGTAGTTGCTGGAGGAAAATCCGTGGAGTCTGATCATGGTTAAATCTGCGCCGTTTTTATAAGAATAGGTTGTGCCCTATAGTATATGGGCTTCTGAAACCTAAACTCCACCTGTGATAGACAAATGGGCCTCTGATTGTGCTGTCTGACCGTCGGTGTCTCAGACAAACCTCCTTTGCAGATCGGTAAGAATTCCCGGACTACCTGCATATTTTACTGCCCCGCCTTACCTCTCTACGCTGGGGTACTGATTAGACTTTGCTCTAAAAGTCACTGATAA
The DNA here is from genome assembly GCA_964530545.1 of uncultured Marinobacter sp. Lineage (GTDB taxonomy): Bacteria > Pseudomonadota > Gammaproteobacteria > Pseudomonadales > Oleiphilaceae > Marinobacter. The sequence goes on along the minus strand of CAZHAY010000011.1, from coordinate 1,372 downwards.
GCGGTTAATTAAATACGAATTCTGCTGAGGGGAAATACTGGCACGTACTCTGCAGTTGGGAAGCTCAGGCGGGGCTTGTACCGCTTCGTCCAACCAACTGCCGGAGGATAGAAAATGAAGAAATTGCTGACGACCACCGTGATTGTAGCTGCGATGGCACCCGCAATGGTGTTTGCCCAGGCGGTGAGTGGTGACAAAGAGATAACCATCAACGGTCAGGGTACCAGCGATAACGATCTGGATTCAAACGACTTCTCCCTCACTGGAAGCTTTGGTCATTACATTAATGACCAGGGCCAGGTGGGCGTTCGCCAAACGCTGACGATTACAGACCGGGAGGGCTCCAGCACCGATTTTGACGGCGCAACTGTCGTCTATTACGACCACCATTTTGGTCAGGGTAAGCTCCGTCCGTTCATCGGCGCGAACCTGGGCTATAACTACGGCGATCGCACTGAAGAGACTTTTTCAGCGGGGCCGGAGCTGGGCCTGAAATACTACGTGCTGGAAAAGACCTTCGTGCAGGGCATGCTGCAGTATCAGTTCTTGTTTGAAGATGGGGGTGACGTCGACGATAACTACGACGATGGCATTCTGTACTATAGCGTAGGTATGGGCTTTAATTTCTGATGTCGTAAGCTCATTCAGGAAGGAAGCCATGAAACTGAACAACGTCGTGGAGTTCGCTATCCGGCCCCTGTTGCTGATAATGCTGCTGGGGGCCGGGCTCGCCGGCTGCAACACTATGGAAGGCTTTGGCCGGGATGTTGAGTCGGCTGGCGAGAAAATCGAAGAAGAGGCAAGCTGATTAGCCTGTGGGTCATGCCCCGGGCCCTGCCCGGGGCATGACCTTTCTGGTCGCGGTTGGTCCGCGGGTCCGGTATGCATAGGTCTGCGGAAAACAGTTCCAGCCCAGGAGAGCGAGTATGCCTTACGTAAGTCAGTACAGTCCCGACGCGCCGCCGCGCGAAGACATCGATCAGTCAACCGGCCCGATGGTGCTGGAGTTCGGTACCGACTGGTGCGGCCACTGCAAGGCCGCCCAGCCAGAAATCGCAGAAGCGTTTGAATCCCATCCGGACACGCTCCACCGCAAAGTCGAGGATGGCAAGGGCCGCAAGCTTGGCCGCACCTTTAGGGTCAAGCTCTGGCCAACCGTGATATTTCTTAAGGATGGGCAGGAGATTGACCGCGTTGTCCGGCCCACCACCAGTTCTGAGGTTCTTCAGGGACTGAAAAAGATTGTCTGAGTCAGCCCGTCTACACCTGGCCTCAGTCCAGGGTTTTTCGGCGACACCGGCCTATGGTCAATCCAAAAAGCCCGGTCAGCAATACCGCCCAGGTACCGGCTTCAGGGACTGGTCGGGTATCG
>CAZHAY010000010.1:29019-40661 GCA_964530545.1 uncultured Marinobacter sp. | reverse complement strand
ACCATGCGCAGCCCGAAGTCCAGCTGCCGCGGAGCACCGGCCTGGGCGCATTCTTCTTCAAAAATAAGCTGTTCCACTTCGGTCCAGCCCGGCCCGCCGAACTCTTTCGGCCAGGTGCTGGCGCCCCAGCCCTGTTTGTACAGAATCTGCTGCCAACGGGCGACCATATCTTTATTGGGGCGCAGGCGCTTCTGAACCCGCTCGCGGATATCGTCTGGCAGGTTGTCCTGCAGGAACTGGCGCACTTCCTGGCGGAAGGCCTCCTGCTCAGGGGTGTAGTTCAAATCCATGGTTGTCTCACTCTATCGTCAGTTGCGCCGGAGCTCCTGACCGTAAGGGGGCAGGACTCCGGTTTGTCGTTGTATCGGGTTACGCTACTTCAAACAGTCCGGCGGCGCCCATGCCGGTGCCGACGCACATAGTGACGACCACATACTTCACACCACGGCGTTTGCCCTCGATCAGGGCATGGCCGACCAGGCGGGAGCCGGTGGTGCCGTATGGGTGGCCTACGGCGATAGCACCGCCGTTGACGTTCAGGCGTTCCATGGGGATGCCCAGCTCACGCTGACAATACAATACCTGAACGGCGAATGCCTCATTGAGTTCCCACAGGCCGATATCATCCACGGTCAGGCCGGCGCGTTTGAGCAGTTTGGGCACGGCATAGACCGGCCCGATGCCCATTTCATCCGGCTCACAACCGGCAACGGCAAAGCCACGGAAGATGCCCAGCGGCTTCACACCACGCTGCTCGGCCAGTTTGCCATCCATCAGCACACAGGCCGAAGCACCGTCGGAGAACTGACTGGCGTTGCCAGCGGTGACCACGCCACCGTCAACGGCAGAGCTGATCCGGCTGACGCCTTCCAGTGTAGTATCCGGGCGGATGCCTTCGTCCTGAGATACGGTGACTTCCTTGCTCATCAACTGACCGGTGGCTTTGTCAGCGACACCGGCAACAGTGGTGATGGGTACGATTTCATCGTCGAACTTGCCTTCCTCACGGGCCTTGGCGGCCAGAGTCTGGCTGCGTACGCCGTACTCGTCCATGTCTTCTTTTCTGATCTGGTAGCGCTGGGCTACGGTCTCGGCGGTCTGCAGCATGGACCAGTAGAGCTCTGGCTTGTGCTTCACCAGCCAGGGGTCGGCCATGTAGTTCTGGTTCACGGTGGCCTGGACGGTAGAGATGGACTCGACACCACCGGCGACCATCACCGGCACCCGGTCAACCGCGATATGGTGAGCTGCCATGGCGATAGCCTGCAGGCCGGACGAGCAGAACCGGTTGATGGTGGCACCGGCCACAGAAACCGGCAGCCCGGCGCGGATCGCACCCATACGGGCTACGTCGTTTCCGGTGGAACCCTCGGGCAGGGCACAGCCCAGCAGGACGTCTTCAATTTCGGCGGGATCTACACCGGCACGGGCAACCGCGTGCTCGATGGCGTGACCTGCCAGGGTGGCGCCGTGGGTCATGTTGAGGCCGCCGCGCCAGGATTTGGCCAGGGGCGTGCGCGCGGTGGATACGATGACGACATCATTCATAACTTATCTCCTGTGTGCCGGCGCCGCGGGCGCCAGCGATCAATTCGTGTCTGGGTTCGCTCGCCTTACTGGTCAAAGCCCTTGCCTTCTTGCGCGCACTTCACCAGCAAGGGTGCTGGCTCCCAGAAGCCGGGCTGGGTGTGCGGATTCGCGGCGAAGGGCTCCATGTCGCGCACCACATTGGCCAGGCCAACCTGTTCGGCGTAGTGCATGGGGCCGCCCCGGAACACGGGGAAGCCGTAGCCGGTCAGGTACACCATGTCGATATCCGACGCACGCTGGGCGATGCCTTCTTCCAGAATGCGCGCCCCTTCGTTCACCAGCGCGTACACACACCGCTGCACGATCTCCTGGTTGCTTATTTTCCGCGGCGTAATGCCCATTTCCCGGCGGCACTCTTCCACCACCCTGTCCACTTCCGGGTCGTGCAGGGCCTTGCGGTTGCCGGGCTCGTACCGGTAGTAGCCGGAACCCGTCTTCTGGCCGAAGCGGCCCATTTCACACAGGCGGTCGGCAATCAGGTTCTTTTTCATGCCGGGATGTTCGGCGTACAGGCGCTTGCGGATGGCCCAGCCGATATCGCCACCGGCCAGGTCGGCCATGCGCAGCGGCCCCATGGCGAAGCCGAACTTTTCAATGGCCTTGTCGATCTGCTGCACGCTGGCACCTTCTTCCAGCATGGTCAGGGCCTCACGGGAGTACTGGTTGATCATGCGGTTGCCGATAAAGCCGTCGCACACGCCGGACACCACAGCGGTCTTGCGGATGGCCTTGGCCAGTTTCATGGCGGTCGCCAGCACGTCGTGGGCGGTCTTGTCGCCCCGGATTACTTCCAGCAGTTTCATGATGTTCGCGGGGCTGAAGAAATGCAGGCCGATGACGTCCTGTGGCCGCTTGGTGAAGCTGGCAATTTTGTTCACGTCCAGGGTGGAGGTGTTGGACGCAAGGATGGCGCCGGGCTTGCAGATTGCATCCAGCTTGGTGAAGACCTGCTCCTTGACGCCCATTTCCTCGAACACGGCTTCTATCACCAGGTCGACATCTTTCAGGTCGTCGTAGCTCAGGGAGGGTGTCAGCAGGTCCATCGTTGCGCTGGCCTTGTCCTCAGTCATGCGACCCTTCTGCACCTGGCGCTGGTAGACCTTGCGGATGGCTTCCACGCCCCGGTCGAGCCCTTCCTGCTTCATCTCAACAATGGTCACCGGGATGCCGGCGTTGAGGAAGTTGATGGAAATGCCGGTGCCCATGGTGCCGGCCCCGATGACGCCCACTTTGTTGATGTCGCGGGTTGGGGTGTCGGCCGGAATGTCGGCAATCCGGCTGGCCTTGCGCTCGGCGAAGAAAGCATGGCGCAGGGCGGCGGATTCCGGGGTCTGCATCAGGAATTTGATGCCGTCGCGCTCAACTTTCAGGCCTTCATCGAACGGCTTATTCACGGCGGCTTCCACCGCTTCCAGGCACTTCAGCGGCGCCGGGTAGTTCTTCGCCATGGCTCCGATGGTGTTACGGGCGAACATGAAGAAGCCTTCCGGGTTGGGGTGCTGGGCTTTCAGGTCGCGCACTTTTTTCAATGGCATCTTCTCGTCGACCACCTTACGGGCGAACGACAGCGCACCTTCCATCAGGTCGCCGTCAATAATGGCGTCCAGCAGTGGTGTGCCTTCGAACTTTTTCGCCGGTACCACGGCACCGGACACGATCATGTTCAGTGCCTGCTCAACACCGATCATCCGGGGGAGACGCTGGGTGCCGCCGGCGCCCGGCAGAATGCCCAGTTTCACTTCCGGCAGGGCCAGTGTGGCGTCTGGCTTTGACACCCGGTAATGGCAGCCCAGTGCCAGCTCAAGGCCGCCGCCCATGCAGTTGCCACTGATGGCTGCGATGACCGGCTTTTTGGCGCTTTCCACATAATGAATGGCGGTGGTGAGAATCGGCTCCTGCGTAACTCTTGGCGTGCCAAACTCGGTGATATCCGCGCCACCGGAAAACGCCCGGTCGGATCCGGTGATGATAATGGCTTCAACGGCGGCGTCCTGCTCGGCCTTGCGAATGCCGTCAACGATACCCTGCCGCAACCCAAGGCTGAGGCCGTTAACGGGGGGATTATCCAGGCGGATAACGGCGACGTTGCCGTTGATGTCGTAGTGCGCGGTGCTCATGCTCGCTCCTTTGGTAGCGGTAATCGCGGTCAGATTTTTATTCCATACACTGGTGTCTGGCGAGCCCGTACAGTAATGTATGTTCGCGTAGAAGGTCAACGGATTGTAGACTCCGCGCCCCAGTGCCTTACCGGCACGAATGGATACACGGCTTCCTGCACAGGCACACTATGGCACCTGACTCCCGACGCTCTCCGAAACCCGACAACAAGCCTTGCAAACCCCAACTCACCCGGGATGACTGGCTGGATGCGGCCGCTGCTGAGGTTGCCAGCGGCGGCTTTGGCAATCTGCGGGTACTGACCCTTGCAAAGAAGCTGGGGGTCACCCGGGGCAGCTTTTACTGGCACTTCCGGGACCACGAAGACCTGGTGAACAGTTTTCTGGACCGCTGGCGGGACCGTCGGTTTGTGGAACTGGATTACATGCGCCCCAAGGGCGACAACCCGGAAGAAGAGCTGCACCAGTTGCTGCAGCTGTTGCTGACCGATGCCTCCCGCAACGTGCGGCGGCTGCAGGTGGAGCTGGCGGTGCGGGATTTCGCCCGACGTAATGCCCATGCCGCCGCCATCGTGGAAGAAGTGGATCAGGCCCGGGTGGAGCAGAACAAGCTGTTGTTCCTGAATCTGGGCAGTGCGGAAAGTGAAACCGAAGACATGGCTACGCTGATGTACGTGGCCTCGGTCGGTGCTCAGGTGGTGCTATCGGGCCGCAAGGGCAATGCCGATACGGTAGCGAGGATCGAAAGCCTCGTTGCCCGGCTGGCGCTGGGGCAGCGGATAGGGGTCTACCACACGGATGATGAAGAGTGAGGCCGGCAGGTAGGCCGGCCGGTGCTGCTTAACGGGCGTCGAAGAAACGGTTCATATGGGCCGCAACTTCTTCGGGCTTCTCCTCCTGCAGAAAATGGCCCGCATCTACCTGCTCCACCTGAATGTCCTCAAAGCACTCTTCGATGTGATTCAGGTATTCCGGAATGATCACCTTGTCCTTGTTGCCGTAGATGTACAGGCCCGGAATATTCCACTTGTGATCAGCAAGGCTGGCCCAGCGTTTGGTGTCATCCGGAAAGGTGCGGTAATAGCTGGCGCCGGCGCCCGGGGTGCCGGGGATGCTGTACATGCGCACGTATTCGGCGATGGAATCTTCCGGAATCGGCGCTACGACGCCGTTGACGAAGAACCGGATCCAGGTGTCTTCATTGCCGGGAATCATCGCCTCGGCGAGACCACCGGCCTGCTGGAAGTGCTGGTACCAATAGGCTTTGCCGCTGCCTGAGCGGACTTTCTTGATCACTTCCATATTGCCCTTGAGGTTGTTCAGGATGGCAATGTTCATGATTACCATTTTCTGAACCCGTTCCGGGACAGCCAGCGCCACTTCCTGCGCCACAATGCCGCCCCAGTCATGGCCGACCAGCTGGAAGTCCTGAACCCCCAGTGCGTCGAGCATGCTGACCACGTCAGCCGCCAGGGCCTGTTTCGTGTAATGCTGTTTGCCTTCCGTACGTTCACTGTCACCCAGTCCCCGCAGATCCGGCGCGATCACTCGCAGCCCGTCCTTGAGATGGCGTCCGGTATGCTCCCAGCAGTAGGAACTCTCCGGCCAGCCGTGGATCATCACCACGGGTGCGCCGTCGGGGCTGCCGCCCTCCCGCCAGGTGAAGGTGCCGCGTGGGGTGGTAAGGGTTTTGGGTTCGCTTAGAAACATGCCGGGGCTCCTGCCTTTTATTGTGAATGACGAGCTTGCGGAAAATCGGGTTGCGAAACAAGACCTGATCCTGGACTGATGGCTGGGAGCCTGTCCAGAAGTGTCGGAATAAAAGTGCGGGGGGAACCATTGCGGTAAAAAAAACGGGGCTTCCGGCCGGGGAAAGCCGGAAGCCCAAGGAGTCACCGAGTACTTCTCAAGTGTCGGCAGGTGAAGGGTTGCCTGCCGACACCGGTTTACAGACCGAGTTTGAAGTTATCGATAACGATGCGTGTGCCGGTAGCAGCACCCATAACGTGCAGTCTCAGCTGCTGGATATCACCGGTAGACTGCAGGCTGAACCGGCTGTCGATGGTAGACCATCCCTTGGTAGCAATCTGGCCACCACCCAGCTTCTGCCATTGCGCGCCCTGATCGTCAATGAACCAGGCCCAGAGCTCAACGGTGTCAGTGGACAGCCGGCGGTTGCTCAGCTGCACATCGAACGAGGCGTTGTAGGTCTTGCCGGCTTCCACCAGACCGGTGGCTTCCAGCATTGGGCCCGAGTAGGTGCTCATGCGCAGCAGTGAGGCCAGACCGAAGTTGCCGTCGCTGGCGGTACGGGTACGGAACACCCAGCTACCCATATAGCCGGACCAGCCGTTGCCTCCGTTCTCAAAGCTCTCGTCGAGAATCAGTGTATTGCCACCGCCGTTGTCGCCACCGGTATCACCGCCGTTATCGCCGCCATTGTCACCACCGTCGCCCTCACCCGGGGCGTCCGACAGTTTCTCGAGGCGGACTTCATCCGCGACAAAGTCGACACCTTCCGCAGGGCCCGAGAGCAGCAGACGCGCCCGGCGAATCTCGCCCTGGGCCTCTACCTGGAAGGTTTGCTCATAGCTGCTCAGCTCGTTGGCCGTAACCGACAGCTCTGGCAGGCTCTGGAAACGGGTTCCGGCACTGTCAGTGATTTCCAGGCTGATGCGGACAGAGTCCCTGGAGTCGGTTCCGACCAGCGCAAATTTAGCGGATACTCGGTATTGGGCACCGGCTTCCAATCCGTTCTGGATGGTCTGCACCGCGCCGCCGTAATAGGCGGTACGATCCGTGACCAGCAGCAGATTGTCCTGGCCGCAGCTGGTATTGATGCTGGCGGTAGTCAGAGTGCCGGCGTTATTGAAGCTGCTCCAGGCGGAGAGCTCGTTAAAGTCCGGGTTGCGGATCAGGTTATTGTCCGTCAAACCGGGTTTGTCACAGACCGGCAGATCAGGATCGTTTCCGTTATCCCCGCCATTATCGCCGCCGCCGGGGTTGCCGGGTTCTTCGTCATCCGGGTCGCCGTTGTCGATCACCGCGGTGGGCATAAAGTCCGCAATCTGCGCGGCCAGGCGGTTGATCGTGGTTACCGCGTCAGCGCCGTCGGCACGGTTGACGGGCGAGCCACAGGGCTGGCCTTCACAGCGGATCTGATCCGGGCTGGCGAACTGTGCCAGGTGGTTACGGGTGCCGTAAGACTGCGGATAGGCCATAACCGTACTGAACAGGCCGGAAACACCATGCCCGCGGCCCCATGGGAACACTGTGCCGGTGGAGTTCTGGACGTGGGAATGGCCCAGGGACATGTTGTGCCCAAGCTCGTGAGTAAAGGTGTTATAACCACAGCTCACGCCAGTCATGCTGAATGCATAGGCGGAGGCGTTGGAGTAAAACTGCCCGGTACTCTCATTACCGCCGGGCTGGTAGCCTACGCCGCAGATGTAACCGCCAGCGGATCGCTGCGGGGTGCTGATCAGGGCGACCAGGTCCGCTCCGTACTGCTGGCGCAGGCGCGCAACCTCACGGTCAGCACGGAAGCGGCCAAGCACGTTACCGTCCACACCGCCGTAGTTGCCCTGAACCTGCTCGGTGCCCACCAGTCTCAGCTGCACGTCAACATCGCTGTTGCGGTAGGCCTGGTTGGAGTGCTCCACATAGGAAACAATACGGGCTTCGATGTCCTGGCCGGAACTGCTGCTGGCGGCTTCACCGGTATAAAACACCAGTACGTCGATCTGATTGGCGAGGGCCAGCGGGCTTCCTGCGGCGAGGGTCAGGCCGGCCAGCCAGTTTATGGGTCGTTTCATAGCGTCATTCCCTGATTAGGGTGAGTTTGTCTAGCGGGTACTTCCTGGTCGCCGCTTTTGTTGGGTACTTCTTTCGATACTTCCTGTTAGCACTTGGTGCGCATTGCGCGGCCTTCGTGCGGATTCTTTAGCCGGAGGGCGGGTGCTGCTCCACGCCAGGTACCCGAATGGCGTCATCCTCACCTGCCAGGTTGTCGTGAATGTCGGCTTCGCTGGTCAGCGTGGCCTCACCGGTCTGGTTATTGATGACAGCAGAATAGACGCCCTCGTTCGTGCTGACGACCACATAGGTCGCGGTCTTACCACGGGTAACGACCACATTGTCTTTCTCATGGCCGCCGGTGACCGGGCCCCGGAATACCTGGATATCGTTAAGCTGGTTGTGGGTACCATCCAGCCGCGCGGTGACGGTGCGGCCCAGTTCCGGCAGTGGCATCGCCAGCTGCTGGCCCACATGCAGTGACGCGAGCGCTTCCGGGTCGGCCTGCAGCTGAATGGCCGGGAAACCGTCTACTTCGGTCTTTTCGGGGTTGGCTTCGCCCTGCCATAGGGAAACGACGGGACGTGCGCCGTGGGCAGCGTTCTCGGGCCGGTCCGGAAGGGCGGGTGCGGCGTCCGCGTCAGGCCATTTTGAAACGCCATCCGCACTCTCATTGTCAGCGGTGCCGACATCCGACAGTCTGTCTATGGCGTCTCCGGCCTCGGTGCGGTGCTCTGGTGCGCTGGCGACGGGGTCAGTGGACACCGGCGAGAATAAAAACAGCAGTACCGCGATAATGACTGAGATGCCTGCAACAAAGGCCAGGGCTTTCGACATGGACGCCTCCTGCGCTCGATCGGATCCGAATGCTGACCGCCATCCTCCCCTTTAATGCCGTCAATCTCATGTGAAAATCTGTTAAATATGCCGAATTGGGAACCGGTTCAAAGACCTGCATCTGCCGGCAATTCAGCCAGTTGCATTTAATGGCTGAATTCCTAGACTGCACTGGCTGTTCAAGGAATGACCACTACAGAGGAGCTTCCCGATGGACCTGATTTCAATTCGCCGGTTAACGGCGGGTCTTACCCTGCTTACAGCCACCCTGGCTTTCCCGGTGCTGGCGGATCTGACGCTGTCCCTGGATCGCAACGGCGCCGGTGATATTCCCGTGCAGTTCCGTGACGAGGACCATGTGCGTATCGGCAGCGACGATTCCGCTAGCCGGTTTCTGACCAGCGACGGCCGGACCTACGTATTGATGGCCTCGCCGGACGGAAAAAAGCAGTTTGCGATGGATATGGACGCTTACCTCAGCCGGGACGATGCGCCGCGGGGAGTGGAACCGAACCTGGAAGGTGTGAAGGCGACCCCGTTGGACCGGCAGGAAACCATCGGTGAGATCACCGGTGATGTTTACCAGGTTGACAGTGGAGGGCGGCAATGGGAGCTGGTGCTGACCGATGACATCACCATGACCTCCGTGACCGCCGCTGTTTATGGTGCTGAAATCCGGATGGCACGCATGTCCGGGCAGGCGGTGGCAGCACAGTCGCTGGTGACCGAGCTGGCGCTGGCCCAGTCCCTCGGCGCGCTCGGTATTCTGCGGGGCCAACTCTATCAGGTGGTTGAGATAGAAGAGGCCGGCGACCTGCCGGACGAGCGTTTCGCTCTGGATGAGGACACCCTGGTGATCAGTGACTGGAAGGAGCTGCAGGACGCCTATCACTGATAGCCGGTTTACCGGCTTTAGCCTGAAACCGGTCAGGCGCCCGGACTGTCAGTAACTGGCTGGACCTGGATCAGCCGTCGTTTGCGGCGCTGGTTCAGGCCAATCAGCACCAGTGGTGTGATAATCATCAGGCTGCCAACGATAAACCACAGGTCCGGTATCTCTCCAAAGATCAGCCAGCCGGCGAGGATGGCCCACATCAGGCCGGTATACTCAGCGCTGGTAACCTGGCTGGCGTCCACGTACTTGTAACTTTTCAGAACGCTGGCGTTGTAGCCCAGAATAAACAGCGCCGAACCCGCCGCGCAGGCGACCACTTCCCACCGCCAGGCGGCGCCTTCCCAGAGCGCCAGCGCAAGACCGGCGGGAAGCACCAGCATGGAATTGAGCACCAGCATGTGCAGGGTCGATTGCTCTGACGGCAGCCGACGTACCATCAGGGCACCGATGGCCAGGCAGACCGCGGTACCCAGCGCGGCGACTGCGGCCAGATCCAGACTGGTCGGCCGCAGGATCACCAAGACGCCGGAAAAACCGCTGACAACGGCAATCACACTGAGCGGCGACAGGGATTCGCGATAAACCACCACTGAGAGCACCATCAGCACCACGGGCGCAACGTAGAACACCGCGTTAGCCGTGGCCAGGGGCAGGTTGGTCAGTGCCACGACCATGCAGACCAGCGCAACGAGCAGGACGTGGGAGCGGATCAGATGGATCCGGAAGCCGTTGAAAAAATGGCGGTACTCAGCCCGCCTGAGCAGCGGCATCAACAGGCCCACCGTCAACAGGTTACGCAGAAACGCAAACTGGAAAACCGGCGCGCCAGGGTCCATGAACTTGATCACGATATCGGACCCCATGGCCAGGGCATTGCCGAGTATCAGCAGCAGAATCGCGCTGTTGACGGTTGTTCCTGACGTTTTTCCTGACATTGTGCCTACCTCTGACTATGGCGGAATGCAAGGAGAAGAGCCCGGGTACACGGGCTGTAACGAGTATCCGATAAATTGTTAGTAATTGCTTCCCTATTGAAAAATCTGATAGTGAATGGCTCGCCCCAGCATTTGCCACCTGCGCCGATAATCGGACCACTGGCCAATCGCCGGTGGCTGAGGCAGGATGTGATGTTCCCAGTCCAAGACAGGCAGTAACGAATTCATGGCAAAACTCTTTCTCGTCCGACACGGACAGGCTTCCTTTGGTGAGGCCGACTACGATCGGCTCTCCGAGCTCGGCTGGCAGCAGGCGCGCTGGCTGGGTGAATATTTCGCCGAGCGCGAAATCAATTTCCACCGCGTAGTGGCGGGGGATCTCCGGCGTCAGCAGGAGACGGCCAGCGGCATTCTCGAAGGCATGGCCAACACAGGCGCTGAGGTTTCCACCCACCCGGGGCTGAACGAATACGACGGTGAGATGATGTACCGGGCGTTTACCGGCCAGGGCGACCAGCACCTGCACCAGAAGCGGGATTTCAAGGATTACTGGCGCACCTTTCGCTCCGCGTACGAAGCCTGGATCGATGACCGTCTGACCGATGTCACCGAAACCTGGGGCGATTTCGGCCAGCGTATTGAAGACGCCATCGATCATGCCTGTGAAGGTGCCGGGCGGGAGGAGTCGATTCTGGTGGTGACTTCTGGTGGTGTCATCGGGAGCGCCCTGACCCGGCTGATTGAAGGGCCGCAGAAAGGCGCTATCCACTTCAACTTCCAGTTCCGCAACACGGGGTTCTGCGAAGTCATCGTAGGCCGGAGTGCGCGCCGGGTGCTCAGCTTCAACAACGTTCCCCATCTGGACCGGCCAGGGCGCCGGCACGCCCTGACCCACGTCTGATCAGGAGTCGCCGGCGGGCTCTGGTACCACGGATTCGGTCACCTGATCATTGTCCGCCGGCCGCTCGACCACCTTTCGCTTGCCTTTGGCACAGCGGGACAGGGCCTTGAGACCATCGGCTTCAAAGGCATCCACCCGAATTACGTCATAGAGTGCGGTGAGGGCTTCCAGTAGCCTGTCGCATTCCTCGTTCCGGATAATGCCCTGTTCGCACGCCCAATCCACCAGCTCCTTGCGTTGATGGCCCAGCAACATGTCGATACCGCCGAGCTGATCCGGGTCGCGGCTGCGAATGCCTTCGTGCAGGCGGGTTCGCAGCTCGGCTGTTTCATTGGCCAGCCGATAGGCGTTGAGCACCCGGCCCAGGGCGTCGTCCGGCTTGTCATTGATGTAGGCGCCACGGCTGATGCGCTGGCGCAGCGGCGTATCACGGACAATGCTGGCCGCGACGGTGGCACCGAGGCGGTCATCCGGCCCGTTAATGCCGGTCGCGCCAAGGGGGAAGATCAATATCCGCAGGGGCCAGCGCAGGGCCGGCACCGGGAAGTTGATGATGGCCTGCCGCATGGCAG
>CAZHAY010000010.1:21756-28919 GCA_964530545.1 uncultured Marinobacter sp. | reverse complement strand
CGGTAAAAGATGCGGTCGAACCTGCGAACCGCTGCCCGCTCGTCGCTCATGCTGGCGGCGGCAATCTCATCGACAATAAACGGGTGACAGCGAATAGCACCCTGGCCGAACACCATCAGGCTGCGGGTCAGGATGTTGGCACCTTCCACGGTGATGCCAATAGGCACTGCCTGATACGCCCGGGCCAGGAAGTTCCGGGGGCCGGTGATCACGCCCCGGCCAGCAACCACGTCCATGGCGTTATTGATCACCACCCGCATCAGGTCGGTATTGCGGTACTTCAGGACAGCGGAGGGCACGGCTGGTCGTACGCCCCGGTCCAGCATGCCCGCCGTCAGCAGCCGGGCCGCGTCCATCATATAGGTGTAACCGGCGATGGGCTCCAGCGCTTCCTGAACCCCTTCAAACTGGCTGATGGAGCGGCCGAACTGCTCCCGCACCAGCGCATAGGAGCCGGTCGCGAGGCTGGCCACCTTGCCGGCGCCGGTGCCCAATGCCGGCAGGGAGATCGAGCGGCCGATGGCCAGGCACTCCAGCAGCATGGTCCAGCCCTTGCCCAGCATTTTCTGGCCGCCGATGACCTGATCCATGGGGATAAAGACGTCATTGCCCCAGGTCGGACCGTTCATGAACACCGTATTCATGGGCAGATGCCGCGCACCGGCATGGACGCCCTCCGTATCCCGTGGCACCAGCACGCAGGTAACGCCGATATTGGCGTCGCCACCGAGCAAGCCGTCCGGATCATACACTTTGATCGCCAGGCCAATCAGGGTCGCGACCGGTGCCAGGGTGATATAGCGCTTGTTCCAGGTGACTTTGAGGCCCAGCACTTCTTCACCGTTCCATTGGCCCCTGCACACAACGCCCTTGTCGGGAATGGCACCGGCATCGGAGCCCGCCACCGGGGAGGTCAGGGCAAAGCAGGGGGTTTCCTCGCCGCTGGCCAGGCGGGGCAGGTAATACTCTTTCTGGGCTTTGGTGCCGTACTCCATCAGCAGTTCGCCGGGGCCGAGGGAATTGGGCACCATAACGGTAACCGCCGCCGACACACTGCGGGTGGAAATTTTCATCACGATTTCGGAGTGTGCGGTGTGGGAAAAACCCTTGCCGCCCTGGTCCTTCGGAATCATCAGTCCGAAGAAGCCGTTTTCGCGGATAAACGTCCACACCTTATCGGGCAGGTCGTAGTCTTCGTGGGTAATTTTCCAGTCGTCCAGCATGGCGCAGAGATTTCCGACGGGGCCGTCAAGAAACGCCTGCTCTTCACTGGAGAGATGGGCCGGCTTCGCGTCCAGCAATCTGGACCAGTCCGGCTGGCCCGAGAACAGCTCGCCATCCCAGTCCACGGAGCCAGACCGGAGCGCTTCCTGCTCGGTGTCTGAAAGCGTTGGTAAGCGCCCCCGAACCCAGTCCAGCAGGGGCTTGCTGAGCTTTTCCCGGCGCAGCTCGTCGGCGTGGAGAATCACCATGGCCAACGCCAGCAGACCGCCGCCCAGCAGTATGCTGAGAATGTGCCAGTCGTCCTGGGCCATACCCGCCAGAGTCGCCGCCACCAGCACGACCGTGGCCACGGTTCCGCCAAGGCCCAGATAAATCAGTACCAGGGCGCTGACAATCAGGAACAGAACGCTCATCAACAGATCTCCCTATCAGGAATGAATACCCGTTTACCATCGACCAAAGCTGGCGGCCTTGCAAGTTATCCACGTGACAGGAACCTGGCCAAATTGCGATGATCACGGGTCAATGGAGCAGGGGCGCATCGTTCACGACGCCACGAATTCCGTAGAGTGTGCCAACAGGAGGATTGCCGGCAATGTCCAACCCGTTTGATGAGGTGTTTTCCCGGGGCGGGACCCATTCCGTCAAATTCGATGCCCGCCAGGCCGTGTTTGGTCGCGAGGATGTGATCCCCCTGTGGGTAGCCGATACGGATTTCGCTGCCCCCCGGGCCGTTACCGAGGCGCTGACACGGCGGGCTGAACATCCGGCCTACGGCTACACCATGTTTCCGGACAGCCTGTATGACGCGTTGATGCAGTGGTTCCGGGAGCATCACGACTGGACCATACAGCGGGACTGGATTCGCATGGCCCCCGGCGTGGTACCGACCCTGCACGCTGCCGCCACCGCCTTTGCCCAGGCCGGCGAGGGGGTGATCATACAGCCGCCGGTGTATCCGCCGTTTTTCAGCAGTATCCGCAAGGCCGGTCGGAGGGTGGTGGAGAACCCGCTGGTGGAGCGTAACGGCCGCTATGAAATGGACCTGGACCATCTGGCGCACTGTGCGGCGGACCCGAGCAACCGGGTGCTCTTCCTCTGCTCGCCCCACAACCCGGTGGGACGGGTATGGCGCAGGGACGAGCTGGAGGCGGTGCTCGACATCGCACGGCGTCATGATCTTGTGATTATCTCTGATGAAATCCACGCCGATCTGGTTTACCCGGACCGGCCAGCCCACACCATACTGGCGACCCTTGCACGCCCGGATGACCCCCTGCTGACCACGGTGGCACCCAGCAAGACGTTTAACATCCCCGGCATGGGCCTGTCGGCGGTGGTATCGGAACGGACGGATCTGCTGGCGCAGCTGGAGCAGGTCTTTGACGCATTCAGTATGGTCCAGTGCAATCCCTTCAGCATCACCGCTTTTGAAGTGGGCTACCGTCAAGGCGGCGAATGGCTACAGGCCATGATGGAGTACGTACGGGGGAACCGGGATGTCGTGCTGAATTTTCTGGCCAACCGGTTGCCGGAGATTCGCGCGACGGACCCCGAGGGCACCTATCTGCTCTGGCTGGACTGCCGGGGGCTGGGCCTGGACGACGTTGCGCTGAAGCACTTCATGGTGGAGAAAGCAGGCATCGGGATGAACCCGGGAATTACCTTCGGTACAGAGGGCAGCGGCTATATGCGGTTAAATCTGGGCTCGCCCCAATCAGTCATCCTGACGTCCCTGGAACAGCTTGAGTCGGCTATAGCGGCGCGGCGCTAACGGCGGCTGTGCGCGGTCCACGGCAGCAGGACGGAGGCGTTATTCCGCCTGCTCTTCCGTGCTGGCCCGGGAGCCCAGGTGATAGGCGGCAAAACCGGCCATCACCACCTGATCCACCGCCATACCGATCACACGACCATCGGCATTGGCCCGGACCGGAGACTGCTCGTTGGTGATGGGGTCTGACACTGTGCCCAGAATGGTGCCCTCGGTGACGTAGGCCCCGAGCTTAACGTCGCTGAACAGAATGCCGCCCTGGTTCACCCGGATCCAGTGGGACCGGTAATACACCGGCTCCGGATCGCCCCACTGGAACAGCCGGGCAATCATGCCCTGACGTTCCAGCAGGCTGAACAGGCTGTTTACACCGGCGTCGATGTGGTCGTCCTGGATCCGCATGGACTCCCCCACTTCCATGGTTACCGCCGGAATACCCGCAGCGGCGGCGGCGGTACGCAGCATGCCCGCATTGCCGCTGCTGTGAACGACCACCATGCCGTCAAAGCCGCGGGTAAGGTCCGCCACCTCCGGGTGGTTCATATCGGCCCGCAACTGGGGCAGGTTCGTACGCTTCAGCGAGCCGGTGTGGATGTCCACCAGGGTGTCGCACTTGAGAATCACCTGTTCAAACAGACTGTGGGCGATGCGGTGGGCCAGGCTACCGCTCTCGCTGCCGGGGAAGTACCGGTTGAGGTCCCGCCGGTCCGCCAGATAGCGGCTGCCCTGCTGGAACCCCTGCAGGTTCACAATAGGTACCCCTACTACCGTACCGGAGAGTTCCCGTGGATCAAGGTTGTAGATGATCCGGCGAATGATCTCAATGCCGTTCAGTTCGTCCCCGTGCACGGCGCCGGTCAGGCACATCACCGGGCCGGGCTTGTCGCCGTTGACTACCAACACCGGTGTCGGCTGGGAAAGCCCTGCAATCTGGATCCCTGGCGACCAGGCCAGACGCGCAGTTGTACCCGGCAGCACTTCACCGCTGAGCATTTTGAATGGCTGTGCCTGGGCAGGCTCGGCCTCGGGAATCACTTCGATGAGAGTGGGTGCAGGTGTCGGCGCCGGCTCTGCCAGAACCGCTTCTTCCCCGGCAGGCTCCGCATGGTCTGCGGGAACGGCGGCATCATCGTCTTCCGGTGGCACGGTCTTGACCCTGGTCGTCACCTCCGGCTCCGGTGGGCCGATATCCACAACCGACTCATCCTCGGGTAGCTCCACAACGGCGGGTGCGGCGGCTGAAGCCGGGGGGGTGCCTGCAGGCTCGGTGGCCGGCCGTGGAACAGGGGTATCGATAACCGCTGGCCCATCGTCCGGCAGCTGGACCGGCACAGGCGAGTCAACCGCTGATGGATTTTCGGAAGACTGGCTCCAGGCCACGGAGGCGCAGGTCAGGCTCGCCAGCAGAGCAGGCAGCAAGCGTAAGGTCAGACGATTGCGCATCGAATCTCCCATGCACGGACAAGTCAGCGAATTTCGCAACGTCGTAGGCTAACCGATCGGGAAAACCGTGGTACAGAGGTCTGACCAAGGTTTAACCGTACTGTCATTCAGCGGCCGGTTAGCGCGCTCGTCTGTTTTATACCCCAGGGCGGTGTATTTTTGCGTACGGATTTGCAACGAATTGTCAGAAGCCGGAGCTGTTCATCGGTCGCTGCGCGCACCACGGCAGACCATGGTGCGCGCAGGTGCTAGGCAATGGCGGACCAGACCTCACCTTTCTCTTTGGCCTTGCCGTCCTTGCGCAGCTTGATGAGGTGCGCCAGCAGCGAACGCGTGGCCAGCCCGTGGATTTTCGGCGGAACGTCGTCGTACGCGTGTATGACCAGTTCCCGAAGCGTGCCCGGGCCATGCTCGGCCAGGGCATCGGCGATTTTCTTCTCCCGGGTCATACGGTGAGTCATCAGCCAGTCCACTACGGATTCCACTTTACCGATGAGGAATCCATGGGCGGGGGCGATCCAGCTGATATCTTCGATCAGCAGCCGGTCCAGGGACTGCAGGTAGTCCTTCATGTCGCCGTCCGGCGGATTAATCACCACGGTGGAACCCTGCATGATGTGGTCGCCGGCGAACAGCATGGCTTCCTTTTCCAACAGAAAGCACAAGTGGTTGGATGCGTGGCCAGGGGTGAACAGTACTTTCAGCGTGCCCGCTGCGGTTTCTATGCGGTCGCCATCTCCCGGGACTGTGTCCGGGCGGAAGTTGTGGTCCTGAATGGGATCGCCGGTGGGCGGGGGCATGCCTCTTACCGGTGCGCCGGTCTGCTCCCGAAGCCAGGTGGCGCCGGGAGAGTGATCCGGGTGAGTATGGGTGGTAAGCACCTGCCCGATCCTGCCGCCGGTGACTTCAAGAATGCGCGCCATATGGGATTTATCCGCCGGACCGGGGTCGATCACAGTCCAGTCTTCGCCCGGGTGGCCCAGCAGATAACTGTTGGTCCCGGGGCCGGTCATGGCGCTGGGGTTCGGGCAGGTAAGACGAATTACGCCTTCGGCCAGCTGCACGGCTTCGCCGGGAATGATTTCCGCGAGGGCGTGGCCACGGCCGTCCGGGTCGATCTTGTGGACTTCGTCAAAGGCTGGGGTGCCGGGCTCTACCTGTACCGGTTTGCCCTGGCGGGTCGCCGGCCAGGGTTTGCTCGGCGCCGGCCGGGGGGGCTGGGCCTGGGCATGGCGCAGCAGGTCGGACGTCGTCTTGAAGCCTGCCAGTATGCGTAATGTGCGCAGGGTCGGTGAGGCAAACAGGCGCGTGCCCTGGCGGTGCTCATCCATGGCCTGTTCCGGTGTCAGCCAGACGTGATCGATGGTTTCGATCCGGTCATGGGCGGGTGTCTGGCCTTCCGGCATGACCGCAACAAAGAAACGGGTATCGAACCGGCGCGGCGGTCCCGGTGGGGTGATCCAGTGGGCCAGGTAAGCCAACCGGTCCACGGGCAGGTCCAGGTTGTACTGATGACAGACCGCCGCCAGCGTCTGGTCGCCGGCAATCATGGCGTCCCTTTCGGCGAATACCGGGTGGTCCTGGGGCAGAAACCCGCCGGTGTCGTCCAGGGCCAGCAGCACGCCGGCCTCCTCAAAGCTTTCCCGGATCGCCGCGACCATATAGTGGCTGCCGCCGGATTCAATGCCGAGGTCGTGGCTGAGGGCAGCATCGTCGCCGCCGGTCAGGAAGCGGTCGCAGCGCTGGTCGGCCTCGTCAACGGCGCCACCGGGAAACACATAAAAGCCAGGCATGAAGCTGGCGTTCCAGGTGCGTTGCAATAATAAAACCTGAATGCCCTCAGAGGAGTCCCGGGTCAGGGCCAGAGTGGCCGCGGGGCGAATTTCCATTGGCGTTACCTTGATCGTTTACAGCGTGGGGGAATGTCGTTGTTATGGTTCTGGTACGGTCAATATGGTCTAACATAACGGAAGTCGTCAGCAGGCTCCAGATGATTTGCCGGCGGCATGCCGGTATCATGCGTCGGCATTTTACGATTCACTTGTTTGGTTAATGCTTCCATGGCCCGTATCAGATTGTCCTTTCCCGATGACGTTTTTATTTTCTCCACCTCGATGCCTGTTCGCATTACGGACATCAACGGAGCCAACCACCTGGGCAACGACGCGCTGATTTCCATGCTGTCCGAAGCCCGGGCGCAATTTATGGTGAAGATGGGATTGCAGGAGCAGATTTCCGATGGCGTGGGCATCGTGGTGACGGACCTGGCGACCATGTACCAGTCTGAATCCTTTTTTCCGGAAATCCTGCGGTTTGAAGTGGGGGTGACGGATCTGAACAAGTATGGCGGCGACTATGTGTTCCGGGTGACCAAGGAAGCCAGCGGTCAGCCGGTTGCCCTGGCCAAGTACGGGTTTGTGTTTTTCAGCTTCCGTCAGAAAAAAGTGGTGGAGCTGCCGGACTATTTCCGCGAGCGCTTTGCCTGACCCCGGGTCAGCAGATGGGTCATGCCCTGCCGGTACAGCAGATACGCCAGCGTACCGGCCAGCAGGTTGCCCACCATGGCGCCGGTCATCAGACCGGGCAGGCCGTTCAGCTGGCCGCCGAGCCACAGTAGCGGCAGGTAACAGGCGAACAGCCGCAGGGTGGAAATCAGCAGCGCCCGCAAGGGCAGCCCGAGGGCGTTATTCACTGATACCATCAGCATACACACGCCAAGACCGCT
>CAZHAY010000010.1:0-21656 GCA_964530545.1 uncultured Marinobacter sp. | reverse complement strand
AATCCCGCCACCATGGCCGTTGCCGCCATGGCGGACACCGCAGGCATCAGCTGGCTGACCATGGCCGGTGCCATGATACTGCCGAGCTGGCGGATGGATGGCCCCAGGGCCAGGGCTTTCAGCTCAAAACTCAGCCATCCCCGCCTGAGCAATGCCGGATAGATCGCCAGGCAGCCCACACCGAAGGCGGTAATGGTCGCCAGGGGAGCACCGCGTAAACCCCAGCCGAACACGAAGATGTACAACGGGTCCAGCGCAATATTGAGCAGACTGCAGGCTACCATCACCAGCCCGGGCAGCCGCGTGTCGCCGTGAGAGCGACAGATGCTGTAACCGAAATAGAGCATCGCGCCACTCCAGGCGGCACCCAGCCACGGAATCCAGTACAGCCGGATCAGCGGCAGCAGGGCCTCGTCGGCTCCGAGCAGGGTCATGATGGCATCCCGCAGTAGCCACAGGGCGATGGCCAGCAGCAACACCAGAATCGCCCCGGTGGTCACCACCAGCCCCGCCAGCCGGAATGCCCGCTGCTCATCGCCGGCGCCCAGCGTGCGGGAAATAATAGCTGTCGTCGCGATGCCCAGGCCCACCTGCAACCCGGTAATCAGCTGTTGCATGGGCACGGTGAAGCCAAGTGCCGCGAGAGGATCACGGCCCAGCTGACCGATAAAAATACTGTCTGCCAACTGAAAACTCATCAGGGAAAGAACCCCGAAGAGCATGGGCCAGGTCATATCGTACAGCTGGCGGGAAAGACTGGCCTGGGAAGTCGGTGTGGTCACGGGGGCGGGTTACTTCTCCGGCGAACTGTGATGATGGGCTGAGTCTACCAGCCTGGCGTGAACATTAATAAAGAGGCGACCATAAAGGTCGCCTCGTTGCTGCATTTGGTGAGTTACGTTTACGGACTGGCCCAGTAGGGCTCCCGCAGCTCCCGCTTGAGGATTTTGCCGATGGTTGAGCGGGGCAGATCGTCCCGAAACTCCACCCCGGCCAGCCGCTGGGTTTTGCCGAGTTTGCCGTTGGCAAAAGCCAGAATCTGGTCCTCGGACTCCTTTGCGCCCTGGCGGCGTACCACCAGCCCCAGCGGAGTCTCGCCCCAGTGATCACTGGGGATGCCAATCACTGCCACGTCCGCGACCGCCGGGTGTTCCAGCAGTACACGCTCCAGGTCGTCGGCGTAGATGTTGAAGCCGCCGGAGATGATCATGTCCTTGCGGCGGTCCAGTACATAAAGGAAGCCGTCTTCGTCCAGCCGGCCCATATCGCCGCTGCGGTAAAAAATGTGGCCCTCGGGACTGGTCCACAGCATCTCTTTGGTCTGTTCCTCGCGATGGTAATAGCCCCGCATCATGGAGATCGCGCGGCCGACGATTTCGCCGGTTTCACCCGGTGGCAGCTCGTTGCCATTGTCATCAATAATCCGGATTTCCGCGCCCTCGGTGGGAACACCGACCGAAGCCCACTTGGTGGGGTTGGCGGCGCAGTCCAGGCTGGTGGAAATACCCCCCTCGGTAAGACCATACACTTCCCGGATATTGCCCGGCCAGCGCTTCATGGCTTCTGCAATGACATCAGCCCGCAGCGGTGCGCTGGTGCAAAGCTTGAGTTTAAAGCTGGATAAGTCAAACTGATCAAAATCCGGCTCTGCCATGACACGGGTGTACTGAACCGGAACCAGCATGGCATGGGTAACCCGGTGTTGCTCGGCCAGTTCCAGGAACCGGTGGGCGTTGAACTTGCCCATGAGGATCAGGGTGCCACCGTGATACAGGGTCGGCAGGGCGGATACCAGTGTGGTGTTGGAGTACAGCGGTGTGGACACCAGGTTGATCGCATCGCCGTCAAGGCCGAAGTTGGCCAGCCGGATCAGCTGGCGCTGGCGGAAGCGGTAGTCGTGCAGTATGCCCTTGGGGGTTCCGGTGGTGCCGGAGCTGTAGATGATGTTGAACGGATCATCCGGGGTGACGTCCGCCGGGCGGGCCTCATCACTGATATTGCCCAGCCAGGCGTCCAGGTCCTGACCGCTGTCGATGTCGCGGGTGTCGATACCGATGCGCTGTGCCTGTTGTACCCGCTTGAGCTCATTGCTGATTTCGTTATACAGCGGCAGGTTTTTTTCAGAAACAAACAGGAAGCGGGTGTCGCAGTCCTCGACCATCAGCGCCAGCGCTTCACCGCTGGCCATGCCTGACAGGGGTACCATACAGCCGCCTGCAATCAGGGTGCCCAGGTACAGGCAGACATAGTCGTTACTGTTCTCCGACAGCCCGGCGACCGTATCACCGGTCTGCAGGCCGTCAGCGCGGAGTCGGTTGGCAATCCGGTTGGCCCGGGCAATCGTCTGAGCCCAGTTCAGGGTGCCTTTCTCATCGGTCAGCGCTGGCTTGTCGCCCTGGGACTGGGCGAAGGCCTGGATATGGTGCCCCATCGGATCCATGGTTTCCTGCTCGATTTCGGGGGCATAGTTCGGCATTGTGGCGACGGTTTGTCTCATTTTCTCAGGGGCCCTTTCTGTGGTTGTTGTGTTTTGTCTAGTGAAATTTGTTTTCGAATATATTGACTCAAAACCAGAAGGCGTGACAAATTAAACGCTTTGTATAAGCTCTTGAAAAGCACCCTAACCATTTTTTTGCATTGTTTTTTAAGAAATTTTACCGGAAACCTGATCCGAATCAGGCCGGTACGAGCCAAAATCCACAATCATAAAAGCATGGCAAGTTTTAAGGAGCACAGACTATGACGCGTTTCACTGGGCGAGTCGCCATCATCACTGGCGCGGGTAGCGGCATTGGCCGGGCAACTACCTTGAGGCTTGCGAAAGAAGGTGCGAAGGTAGTCCTGGCGGACTGGTCCGAAGAGGGGCTGCAGGAAACCGCCTCCCTGTTACCCGCCGAAGCTGTACATATTGAACGCAAGCTGGACGTGTCGGATGAAGATGCCGTTCAGGCCTTGGTGGCAGAAGTCATGGCGCAGTTCGGCCAGGTCGATGTTCTGGTTAACAACGCCGGCATCTCTGGCGGCAGTTACCCGCCGGTCACTGAAAACGAGAAGTCGGACTGGGAAAAAATCCTCGGCGTCAACCTGATCGGTGCCATGCTGATGATCAAGCACGTCGCCCCGCACATGCAGGAGCGCCAGCAGGGGGCCATCGTCAATACCGCCTCGGTGGCGGGCATCCGTTCCGGCGCTGGTGGGAACCCATACAGCGCGTCCAAGGCCGGGGTGATCAACCTGACCCAGACCGCAGCCTGCGATCTTGGCGGCTACAATGTCCGGGTTAACGCCGTGTGCCCGGGGCTGATAGAAACCGGGATGACCCGCAAGGTATTCGAGTACGCCCGGTCCAATGAGAAAGAGCACAAGCTGGGCTCACGCTGTGAACTGCGCCGTTATGGCCGTCCGGAAGAGCTGGCGGCGGCGATCTGCTTCCTGGCGTCGGATGACGCCAGCTATATCACCGGTCAGGCGCTGCCGGTGGATGGCGGCAACACCGCTTCCCTGAATATGCCCGGAATGAAAGTGTAATGAACGAAGCAGGACAGAATCTCCCCATTTCCGGCGGCAGGGATCTGCCCGGTTTTCATAACCTGCTGGGATACCGGCAGGTTTCCTGGGAAGAGGACAAGGCTGTCATCGCGCTGGAACTGAAGCCCGAGCATCTGAATCTGGGTGGCGTCATTCACGGCGGCGTGCTGAGCTCGCTGCTGGATATCGTGTTAGCGGAAGCCGGCACCTATTGCCCGTATCCGGGCCGGATGCGTAAGGCGATCACGCTGACCCTGACCACCACATTTACTGGCCAGTGTTCCGCTGGCACGATAACCGCCACAGGCATCAAGCGAGCCGGCGGTACCCGTATTTTCAACAGCACTGGTGAAGTTCGCGACGATAAAGGCAACCTGCTTGCGATTGCCGAAGGTACCTTCAGAATCCGATCCGGTAGCGAAAAACCCGAGGGCGTTCCTATCTGAACGCGTCCCCTCCGACTGCTCAATATTAAAGAGGCATGACAATGCTATACGAACCATCTGATCGAGCGAAAAAGCTCCAGAAAGAACTCCTGGAGTTCATGGATGCCTATATTTATCCAAACGAGAAGACCTACCACGAGCAGATTGCCAATGCGGAAAACCGCTGGGCACCGGCTCCGATCATGGAAGAGCTTAAAGCCAAGGCCAAAAGCGCCGGCCTGTGGAACCTGTTCCTGCCGGAAAGCGACCGTGGCGCGGGCCTGACCAACCTGGAGTACGCCCACCTGTGTGAAATCATGGGCCGCTCCCATATGGCACCGGAAGTGTTCAACTGCTCCGCGCCGGACACCGGCAACATGGAAACCATCGAACGCTACGGCAGCGAAGAGCACAAGGAAAAGTGGCTGAAGCCGCTGCTGGCGGGTGAGATCCGCTCCTGCTTCTCTATGACCGAGCCGGACGTGGCTTCGTCTGACGCGACCAATATTGCCACCGAGATCCGTCGCGAAGGCGATGAGTACGTGATCAACGGCAAGAAGTGGTGGTCTTCCGGTGCCATGACCACAACCAGCAAAATCGCCATCGTGATGGGCAAGACTGACCCCAATGCCGAGCGGCACAAGCAGCAGTCCATGATTCTGGTGCCGCTGGATGCCCCGGGCGTAGAAATGGTTCGCGCTCTGCATGTGTTTGGGTACGACCATGCGCCCCATGGCCATGCGGAAGTACACTACAACAACGTGCGGGTGCCGGCTTCCAACATCCTGCTGGGTGAAGGCCGCGGTTTTGAAATTGCCCAGGGTCGCCTTGGGCCAGGCCGTATCCACCACTGCATGCGCACCATCGGTGTTGCCGAGCGCGCGCTGGAGCTGATGTGCGAACGGGCCAACGCCCGCGAAGCCTTCGGCCGCCCGCTGGTAGAGTTTGACTCCATCCGCAAGGATATTGCCCGCTCCCGGCTGGAAATCGAGCAGGCCCGCCTGATGACTCTGAAAGCGGCCCATATGATGGACACCGTTGGCAACAAGGTTGCCCGTCAGGAAATCGCCATGATCAAGGTGATCGCACCGAGCATGGCCCTGAACGTTCTCGACCGCGCCATCCAGGTCCACGGCGGTGCCGGCGTCAGCCAGGACACCTTCCTCGCGGCAGCCTGGGCCAGCGTGCGTACCCTGCGTCTGGCAGACGGGCCGGACGAGGTTCACCTGGACTCCATTGCCAAGATGGAACTGCGCAACTATCCGCGTACTCACTAATTCCGGAGTCTATGCATGACAAATCCTCTGTTTGATATGACCGGCAAGGTGGCCCTGATTACCGGGTCCACCAAAGGTATCGGCCGGTCGATTGCGGAAGAAATGGCCCGGCTCGGTGCGAAGGTGGTCATCTCCAGCCGTAAGGCCGACGTCTGCGAGCAGGTGGCCGGTGAGCTCAAGGCCGAGGGCTTTGAGGCCATCGCGATCCCCTGTCACGTGGGCAGGAAAGACGATCTTCAGAATCTGGTGGATAAGACCCTGGAAACCTGGGGCAAGATCGACGTGCTGGTATGCAACGCGGCCACCAACCCGTTGTACGGCCCCACCTCGGAAATGACCGATGAGGCCTGGGACAAGATTATGGACACCAACGTCAAGGGCACCTTCTGGCTCACCAACATGGTGTTGCCGGGCATGGCCGAGCGGGGCGAGGGCGCCGTGGTTCTGCTGTCATCCATCGCTGGTATCCGCGGCAATACTACCATCGGCACCTACGGGGTCTCCAAGGCAGCGGAAGCAGCCCTGGCCCGTAACCTGGCGGTGGAGTGGGGTCCCAGGGGTATCCGTATCAACAGTATCGCACCGGGGCTGATCAAGACCGATTTTGCCAAGGCGCTGCTGGAAGACCCGATTCGCGTCAAGCGCGCTGAAGAGAAAACGCCCCTGCGCCGCATTGGCGACCCGGTTGATATCGCCGGTCTGGCAGTGTTCCTTTCCACCAAGGCCAGCGCCTACATCACCGGTCAGGTGATTGTGGCAGACGGCGGCGAAACCATAAGCTGAGGTTGTTATGAGTACTGGACCCAATCTGGTGGACGTCCTCGACGCCCACCGGTTTGATGAGGCAGCCCTGCTGCCATGGCTGCAAAAAGAAATTCCCGGCTTCGGCGACGACCTTGAGGTCAAGCAGTTTCAGGGTGGACAATCCAACCCTACCTATCTGCTGATCTCCGGCGGCAAGCGTTATGTCCTACGTAAGAAACCGCCCGGAAAGGTGCTGCCCTCCGCCCATATGGTGGAGCGGGAGTACAAGGTCATTCGCGCGCTGGCGGACAACACCGACGTGCCGGTGCCCAAGGCCCACGTACTGTGCGAAGACAGCGACCTGATCGGTACGCCGTTCTATGTCATGGACTTCCTGGAAGGCCGGGTGTTGAGTCATCCGGCGCTGCCTGAACTGGACAAGGCGGAACGCCGCCCGATCCATGAAGCGGCGGTGGACACCATGGCTAAGATGCATTCCGTGGATGTGAACAAGATCGGCCTGGGTGACTTTGGTCGTCCGGAAGGCTACGTGGCCCGTCAGGTGGCCCGCTGGTCGAAGCAGTACGAAGCGTCCAAGACTGATGATATGCCGGCCATGGACAAGCTTATGAAATGGCTGCCGGAAAACCTGCCGAAAAAAGATGAGAGCGCCATTGCCCATGGTGACTATCGCCTGGGTAACCTGATGCTGCACCCGGATAAGCCGGAAGTGATTGCCATTCTGGACTGGGAGCTGTCGACCCTGGGCCACCCGCTGGCCGACCTGGCGTACTACTGTCTGCCTTACCACCTGAGTTCCGGGTTCGAAGGCATGCGGGGTGTGGTGGGTCAGGATCTGGACAGCCTTGGTATCCCGTCGGAGCAGGAAACCATCGAACGTTACTGCCGGGCGTCTGGCCGCGACGGCCTCGATGACTGGCACGTGTTTGTAGCCTTCTCGCTGTTCCGTCTGGCGGCAATCGTGCAAGGGGTCTACGCCCGTGCGCTGGCCGGTAATGCCAGTAATGCCGACGCGCTTGAAGTGGGCAAACGGGCCAATATTCTGGCGGACGCCGGCTGGTCTGTTGCCCAGAAGGGTAGCAAAGGCACCGGATTATGAACGGGCAGGCTGTAGTGGCGGACCCTCTGGTCCGCCGCATACTCATTACCAATGATGACGGCGTAGCGGCGCCCGGCCTGAAGGTCCTGGCAGAAATCGCCAGCCAGCTGGCAGAAGAGGTCTGGATCGTCGCGCCGGAACACGACCGCAGCGGTGCCGGGCAAAGTATCTCCCTGCATGACCCGCTGCGGGTCTACCAACATGGTGAGCGCCACTTTGCGGTCTCCGGTACTCCGGCGGACTGTGTGCTCTTTGCGATGGCGGAGTGGTTCGGCGAAACGCCGCCGGATCTGGTACTGTCCGGTATAAACGCCGGCGCCAATATCGGCGATTCAGTACAATACTCAGGAACCGTAGGTGCTGTACTGAGCGCAGAGCATCTCGGCATTCCTGCCATTGCCTTGAGCCAGGCTTTTGTAAACAGGGAAAGTATCGACTGGTCGCCGGTGGCAGAGCTGGGCGAGGCGGTCATCCGCGCGCTCTGGCCGACAGCGCAGGAAAGCAAGTGCTGCTGGAACGTGAACTTCCCGGCCTTAGCGGCGGACGACATCACTACGCTGGAATACGCGACTCAGTCAGCCGGCTCCATTGCGCGGCCGAGACTGCTGCCGGGACAGGACAGTCGCGGGCTGTCCTACTGGTGGCTGGGCTTCGACCGGCATACCGAGCACGCGGTCCCGGATAATTCCGATGTCGCCGCCATGCGCCGGGGCGCGATCGCCGCTACCCCGCTGCGGGGAGAGCAGCGGATGCCAGGTGGTGAGTACTCCATCACACTGCGTAACACCTGACAGAGTCGCCCCGGCGGAGCGGTTGATGTCATCCGGGCCCGGCCTGGGTACCATTCCGGATCCGTGCCGGGGCGACTGCCGTCTGTAAGATTGATAACCGGAGATACACCGATGTTTACACGACACCATAAGGTCTGGCCAAGCGATTTGCCCAAGACCATGACCCTGCCGCAAACCAGCCTGATTACCAACCTGGAAGTCTCGGCGCTGCGGTATCCGAACCATACCGCGATCATCTACTACGACACAAAGATTACCTACCGTGAACTGCTGGATGAAGTGGAAGCGCTGGCAGGCTGGCTGCAGCAGAACGGTGTCAAGAAAGGCGATCGGGTGCTGCTCTACATGCAGAACTCGCCGCAGTATGTCATCGGTTACTACGCGATCCTCCGGGCCGATGCGGTGGTGATTCCGGTTAACCCCATGAACCGCGCGGCGGAGCTTGAGCACTACATCTCCGATACCCAGTCGACCATCTGCCTGGCTGGAATGGAGCTGGCGGAATTTATTGCGCCGCTGGTAGGCAAGACCTATCTGGAGCGGGTGGTGGTTGCGGCTTATGGCAAATACGTGCGCGAGCCCACCGACCTGAAACTGCCGGCCGAAGTGGCGGCTGAGCCCGGTGAACTGAAGAAGCCGGGTCTGATTACCTGGGAAGATGCCCTTAACAGCGGGCATCAGCCTGGTGAGCACACCGCCGGCCCGGACGACCTGGCGGTTATCCCCTACAGCTCTGGCACCACCGGTCAGCCCAAGGGTTGCATGCACGTGCACCGTGGCCCTATGGCAACGGCGGTCCAGCGGGCGTTCTGGAACCTCTCCACATCAGATTCTGTCCAGCTCTGTACACTGCCGTTTTTCCACGTCACCGGCATGACCGGCTCCATGAACAGCCCGATCTACTCTGGCTCCACCATGGTCATCATGACTCGCTGGGACCGGGATGTGGCTGGTACGCTTATTGGCCGTTACAAGGTCACCGGCTGGACCAATATTGTCACCATGGCCGTGGACTTCCTGTCCAACCCGAATCTGGACAAGTACGATATCAGCTCACTGCTCACGATCGGTGGTGGTGGTGCAGCCATGCCGGAGGCGGTCGCGAAAAAGCTCAAGGCTCTCACCGGGCTGGATTACATCGAAGGGTATGGCCTCTCGGAAACCATGGCTGCCACCCACATCAACCCGAACGATGCGCCACGGGCGCAGTGTCTGGGCATTCCGGTATTTGATGTGGATTCACGCATTATTGACGTGGATACCCTGGAAGAGAAAGGCCCTGGCGAAGTGGGTGAGATCGTCTCCCACGGGCCTCAGGTCACCATCGGCTACTGGAACCGGCCGGCGGAGACCGAAGCCGCGTTTGTGGAGATTGACGGCAAGCGCTTCTTCCGCACCGGGGATCTGGCTTATTACGATGAAGACGGTTACTTCTTCATGGTCGACCGGGTCAAGCGGATGATCAACGCCTCGGGGTTCAAGGTGTGGCCGTCCGAGGTGGAAAGCATGATGTACCAGCACCCGTCGATTCATGAGGTCTGCATCATCTCCGCACCCCATGAGAAGCGCGGCGAAACGGTGAAGGCAATGGTTGTGCTGAGGCCCGATGCGGAAGGCTCAACCACCGAGGCTGACATTGTCGCCTGGTGCCGTGAACAGATGGCGGCGTACAAGGTCCCATCGACCGTTCAGTTTGTCAGTGAGCTACCCAAGTCACCCACAGGCAAGCTGATGTGGCGTGCTTTGCAAGAAGAAGAATGGAAGAAGTAAGCCTGTCCTGACTGGCACTTCCGCTGGCCATCCTGGTCAGTGGAGTGCCTGACCAATCCCTGCCTCCCCGCTATGATAGCCGTCATTAAGGAACCTTCATGATTCCATTATTTTCATTGAAAATAATAATCAGGTTCGCATAGCGAAATTACATTCTGTCTATTGACAGTGTATGCGCGCAGTGTACTCTTGTGCATCGATGTGAGGCTTTTCGCCAATACGTCTGAATTTCTTGCAAAAGTAAGAATAAATTCAATCAGAAAACCATAGAATTATGGCAGTGTTGCGGTAACGGCAACTCTACAAAAACAACGTCGCCACGAGGAGGGGCCGGTTTGACTATATTTCTCCAACAGGTTTTTAACGGGCTGACTCTGGGCAGTATCTACGGTCTCGTAGCGCTCGGTCTGACCCTTGTTTACGGGATACTCCACATCCCGAACTTCGCACATGGTGCGCTCTACATGGTAGGCGCGTTCATGTCGTATTTCTTCATGGTCGACATGGGTGCCCATTACTGGGTTGCAATGGCGGGTTCAGCCGTTGTCGTCGCAGTGCTGGGGGTTATCTGTGAGCGCCTGGTGTTTCACCCGCTTCGAAACTCCCCCCCGATACACGACAAGATTGCCGCCATCGGTATTCTTCTGTTCCTGGAAGCGGTGGTACATCTGTTCTGGGGCTCCGACTTCCGCCGGATGTCCACCCCGTTCGGTGGCGTTGTGAACCTCGATGGCGTCTTCCTGCGGGAGCAGGGCATTCTGGTCATCGCCTCTACGGTTGTGCTGGTTGTTGCTCTTAACCTCTTCCTGCGCAAGACCATGGTGGGCGCTACCATCATCGCCATGGCGCAGAACCGTGATGGTGCTTTCCTGGTAGGGATCGACGCCAACCGGGTTGCCATGATGACCTTCGCCATCTCCGGCATTCTGGCAGCGGTTGCCGCAACCCTGTATGCGCCCATGAACCTGGTGTACCCGGCCATGGGACATCTGGTCATCATGAAAGCATTCGTCATCATCATACTCGGGGGCATGGGAAGTATTCCCGGTGCCATCGTCGGAGGCATGATCATCGGTTTCGCGGAAGCCTTCGGTGGTTACTACATCTCTGACGCCTACAAGGACATCATAGCCTTCGCTCTGCTGGTCGTGATTCTGTCCATTCGTCCACAAGGTCTGTTTGCGAAGGGGGCGCACTGATCATGCTGTTCAAGCTCGGAGCCCTTATCATGCATCCGGTCAGCAAGTACGTATTGCTGGCCCTGGCTGTGCTGTTCCCGGCACTGGCCTCTAACGAATACCAGATCTACGTCATGGCCACGGCCTTTGTCTGGGCCATCGCCGTGTACGGCTTTAACGTGATCACCGGTTACTGCGGCCAGTTGAACCTGGCGCACGGTGGCTTCTTTGCCATCGGCGCCTACGCGGTGGCGCTGCTGACAGCAGACTACGGCTGGAGTTTCTGGCCGGCCTTCGTCGCTGCCCTGGTGATTACGGCTGTGCTTGGCTTCCTGGTCGGTGCGGTATCCCTGCGCCTGAAAGAGCACTACTTTGCCATCTTCACCCTGTGTGTGGGCTTTATCATCTATCTGCTGCTGGACAAGTGGGACGAGTTGACCCACGGCGCCATCGGCGTACGTGGTATTGCGGCACCCGACGGCTTCGGTTTCGTCAATTTCCGCGAAACGGTTCCCATGTACTACCTGGTCCTGGTGTTCCTGGTGTTCATTATCTGGTTCACCAGCCGGCTCCAGAAGTCCCTGCTCGGCCGTACCTTCATCGCTATCCGTAACGGCGATGACCTGGCAGAGTCCCTCGGCATCAACCTGATGCGGAACAAGATTCTGGCGTTCGTTATCTCCACCACCTACGCAGGTCTCGCGGGTGCGCTCTACGCCGCCATGATCCGCTTTGTGGGGCCGGAGGACGGCAACATCCTCCACACCTTCAACATGATTACCTATCTGCTGGTGGGCGGCATCGGTACTCTGTTTGGCCCGCTGGTCGGCACCCTGGGCATCGTCTGGATCACCCAGTCGCTGCAGTTCCTGGAAACCTACCGCATGGTCATCTTCGGTCCGCTGCTGGTGATACTGGTCATCTTCTTCCCACTGGGTGTCTGCGGTTCCTTCCTTACCTGGATGCACCGCAAGGCGCAGGCCCTTGGCCTTGGCCCCAAGAAAGTGGAGCAGGAGAGCAAGGTAACGACGTCCGGGGAGGCGAATAACAATGCTTAAGGTAGAACACCTGACCAAGATGTTTGGTGGCCTCGCCGCGGTAAACGACGTTTCCGTAGAGTTCGGCGCCAATCAGATCAACGCCATCATCGGCCCTAATGGTGCCGGTAAAAGTACATTCTTTAACCTGATCTCGGGGGTACACAAGCCAACATCGGGCAGAATCTTGCTCGACGGCACAGATGTTACCCGTATGAGATGCGACAATGTGGCCAAGCTTGGGGTAGGAAGGACGTTCCAGACCACCAACCTGTTTGAAACCGCAACGGTGCTCGACAACCTGATTGTCGGTCACCGCTTACGGACACATTCCGGGCTCTGGGACGTGCTGATCAACTCCAAGCGACTCCAGGCGGAAGAAAAAGCGGCCCGTGAGAAGGCCCGGGGAGCCCTGGACTTTGTAGGCCTGAGCCACGCTGAAAACCGCTATATCGCGGACTGTACCCAGGAAGAGCGTAAGCGTGTCGCGTTCGCCCTGGCGCTGGCCACCGACCCGAAAATCGTGTTGCTGGACGAGCCAGCGGCCGGGGTTAACCCGGAGGAAACCGAGGGTCTGGCCGAGTTGATGAAGAAGATGGTTAAAAACGGTCTTACTGTGTGTCTGATTGAACACAAGATGGACATGATCATGGGCATGGCTGACAAGATCATGGTGCTGGACCACGGCGAAAAGATCGCTGAAGGCACGCCGGAAGAAGTGAAGAACAATCCGGTGGTAATCGAAGCGTACCTGGGGAGTGACCACGATGCTGCTGCTTAAAAACGTCGATGCGCACTACGGTAGCTTCAAGGCGCTGAGCAACATCAACATGACCGTCGACACCGGCGGTCTGGTGGTGCTGCTGGGGGCCAATGGTGCCGGCAAATCCACACTGTTTAACACCATCAGCGGTCTGGTAAAGCCGACCGCAGGCACCATTGAGTTTGAGGACAAGTTCCTCAATGGCATGAAGGCAAGTGCGGTGGTGTCGTCTGGGGTGGTGCAGTGCGCAGAAGGGCGCCAACTGTTCCCGCAGATGAGTGTTCACGACAACCTGATGCTTGGTGCCTACGTTCACCGCAGGGATAAGGAAGGCAACCGCAGGCGCCTCAATGAGGTGCTCGAGCTGTTCCCGATCCTTTCCGAGAAGGCGCAGCAGGCTGCGGGCTCACTGTCCGGAGGCCAGCAGCAGATGGTCGCCATCGGTCGCGCCATGATGAGCCGGCCGCGGCTGCTGATGCTGGATGAGCCCTCACTGGGGCTGGCGCCACTGGTCGTGAAACAGATGTTTGAAACCATTCAGCAGATCAACAGCCTGGGAACAACTGTGCTGTTGGCTGAACAGAATGCCTTTGCGGCACTGAAGATTGCCACTCATGCATACGTTATGGAAAACGGCCAGCTCGTTATGGACGGCGACCGTGAAGCGATGCTGGGCAACGAGGAAGTACGCAAAGCATATATCGGGGCGTAATGCCCCGGCTCGCTAGTATACAGACCTGAACAAGCGCCTGTGGAAGGCGAAATAAAACCAGGAGAAAACAATGAAAACAACGAAGAAACTTGGACTGGCAGTTGCTGTAGCAACGACAATGGGGATCAGCTCCGTTTGGGCGGCAGAAGTCAACATTGGCTTCACGGGTCCGCTTTCCGGCGGCGCAGCCCTGTATGGAGAAAACAACCTTTCCGGCCTGCGCATGGCAGCCGATGAGATCAACAAGGCTGGTGGTTTCGACCTTAATGGCGAGAAGACCACCGTCAAGATCGTCGCTCTGGACGACCAGTATTCCCCGGCGCAGGCAGCAACCAACGCCAAGCGCCTGAAGCAGGAATCCAACGTTTCGGCTATCTTCGTGCCCCATTCCGGCGGCATCTTTGCGCTGATGGACTTCAACGTGGAAGACGATTTCCTCGTGATGGCCTACACCAGTGTTCCCACGGTGACTGAGCAGGGTAACCCGCTCACACTGCGCATCCCGCCGACGTTTGACGGCTACGTCAAGGCGTTCTCTGAGTACGCTCTTGAGAACTGGGGCAACAAGCTGGCCATGGGTGGCGGTACTCACGAGTACGCCAAGATCTGGGGCCAGATGGTCAAGCAGGCCTGGACCGCTAACGGCGGCGAAGTTGTGGCCGAGAACCCGATGGACTACAACAAGTCCGCGGACTTCTTCACCGGCGTCAGCCGTCTGATCGCCTCCAAGCCGGACGTTGTCTTCGTCGGTGGCGCATCTGAGCCGACCGGTCTGGTCATTCAGCAGGCCCGTCAGCTGGGTTATGAAGGCGGGTTCATCATGATGGACCAGGCCAAGATTGACGAAGCGGCCAGCGTACTGGGTGGATATGAGCTGCTGGAAGACACCGTCGGTGTTGTTCCGCTGACCACCTATGAGTCCGAGTCTGCCAAGAACTTCATCAAGAACTATGAAGAAATCTACGGCAAGACCCCGGGCTCTGAGGCAGCGTTCCACTACCTGTCTCTCCACGGTCTGGTTGAAGCCATGCAGGCCACTGGCAGCACTGACCCGCAAGACATTCGCGGGGCACTGGGTCAAGCCCTGGCAAGCATGGACGCCAGCAAAAACCCGTATGAAGTTGAAGGTGTTGATGAGAAAGGTGGCTTCCTGACCGCACCGACCATGATTGTGGTCAAGGACGGCGAGCTGATCGAAAAGGAATTCTGATTCCTGATCAGTAGCTACCATGAGAAAGGGGGCCGTCAGGCCCCCTTTTTTATTGCGTAGAACTCAGGTTTAAGGTCTGACGTACATGGCCAGGTTTTCGGCAACAACCGCAGGCTTATCTTCGCCCTTGATCTCGATTACCGTCTTGTAGGTGGCCAGCACTCGCTTGTCATCCACATCTTCCACATTCACCAGTTCGACTCGTGAGCGTATATCCGAGCCGGATTTCACGGCGTTAGGCAGGCGGACCTTGTTCATGCCGTAGTTGATGGTTGCCGCGGGACCGGTTACGGTCATGGCCTGCTGATTCAGCTGAGGGATCAGCGACAGGGTCAGGAAGCCATGGGCCACAGGGGCACCCCAGGGCGCCTCTTTTTTGGCTCGCTCAACGTCAACGTGAATCCACTGATGGTCACCGGTAGCGTCGGCAAAGGCCTGGATCATTTCCTGGCTGATGTTTTTCCAGGGGCTTTCGCCAACTACCTTGCCCTTATAGTTTGGAAGGTCTTCGAGTGCGATACTTGTCATTGTTATCTCCTGGTTTCGTTTCGCGAAAATCAATTTCGTAAGCTATTCTCATGGACCCGAGCTTCTTGTGCAACTATAAAAAAACACGATGAAACAAAGAGGTGCAGTATGTCGATAAAACAACAATTCACCCTGGTAGAGCGCCCGGTGGGTATGCCTGATGAAACCCATCTCAAGCTCGAAGAAAAGGAAATGCCCACCGCCGGCGAAGGAGAGGTGCTGCTCAGGACCCGTTATCTGTCCCTGGACCCCTATATGCGCGGACGCATGAACGACTCCGCTTCCTATGCCATACCGCTAGCCCTTGGCGATGTAATGGTCGGTGAGACGGTCAGCGAGGTGGTGGAGAGTAACAGCCCGGAGCTGTCACCGGGGGATCTGGTGATCGGTCGCACTGGCTGGCAGACCCATTCCGTTGCCAGACCGGACACGCTGTACCGTATCGATCCGGATCTGGCCCCTCCCAGCGCCTGGCTCGGCGTGATTGGTATGCCGGGCTTTACCGCCTATGTGGGGTTGCTGGAGTTCGGCCAGCCGAAGGCCGGGGAAACGGTGGTGGTATCTGCGGCATCCGGCGCCGTTGGGCAAGTGGTTGGCCAGATCGCCAAAATGAAAGGTTGCCGTGTCGTAGGCGTTGCCGGTGCTGAGGATAAGTGTCAGCACGTGGTCGACCAATACGGTTTTGACGCCTGTGTTAATTATAAGGATGATGACTTTGAGGAGCAGCTCAAGGCGGCTTGTCCGGATGGAATCGATGTGTATTTCGAAAACGTCGGCGGCAAGATCTTTGACGCTGTCATGAAGCTGGTCAACGACTTTGCCCGGATTCCGGTCTGCGGCCGTATTGCCCATTACAATCAGACGAAACTGCCAGAGGGACCGGATCGCCTTATTCCTTTCATGGGGCAGATCCTGACCAGGCGATTGATGTTTCGGGGGTTTATCCAGTCCGACCACAGCGAACTGCTGCCGGATTTCCGCCGGGAAATGAGTCAGTGGCTTAAGGACGGAAAAGTGAAGTACCAGGAGGACGTGGTCGAGGGCTTTGAGAATACCCTGACCGCCTTCCAGGGTCTGTTGCAGGGTCGGAATCGGGGCAAACTGGTGATCAAGGTCTCCTGACTTTCAACGCCTTCCCGTCCACCATTAAAAAGGGCTCCCGTTTCGGGCGCCCTTTTTGTAACCGCGGCGTTTCATCGCCTGCGATGAGTGAGATTTACAGGCTCAGAGTACCGCCAGCGCAGCGTCGTAGTCCGGCTCTTTCTTGATTTCGTCCACCAGTTCACTGTGCAGTACCTTGTTGTTCTCGTCGAGAACCACCACGGCACGGGCGCACAGCCCGGCCAGGGGACCGTTCTGCATGGCGACGCCAAAGTCCTGCTGGAAGCTGTAATTGCGGAAGGTCGACAGAGTCTGCACGTTCTTCAGGCCCTCCGCGCCGCAGAAACGGCCGGCGGCAAAGGGCAGGTCAGCGGAGACGATCAGTACTTCGGTGTTATCCAGGCTGCCCGCCTTCTCATTGAACTTGCGGGTAGAAGCGGCACAAACTCCGGTATCAATGCTTGGAATGATGTTCAGAATCTTGCGCTTACCGGCAAACCTGTCCAGCCCTACGTCCTGAAGATCACCCGTGGTCAGGGTGAAGTCCGGTACGGTATCGCCTGGCTGCGGGAAAGTACCGCTGAGTTCCAGCGGACTGCCGTCGAGGGTTACTTTGCTCATTGGGTGTCTCCTGACTTTCGGGTTGGGTGTTTCCATTCTGGCTTGTATAACATACACCGGTTTGGCGGATTTTAAAGTCCTTGTGGATTTACGGCTGATTTTCTCGCCTCGACAGGAAGTTATAGCTCTGCCCAATCGTTCCATGCGTTGTTATCATGCACGCTTTATAACACCGGAGTAATGGAAAACACGATGTTGGGATTCTTGCCTAAGCCTTTGATCGGCGTTATTGCCATCACCCTGCTGGTTCTCAATACCCTGTGCCTGGCATTCTTTCTGTACGTACCCGCTCTGCTCAAGCTGATCATACCCCACAAGGGTTTTCGCGTGGCCTGTACCCGGCTGATAATCTGGGTGGCAGAAAACTGGGTCGCCGGCAACAAGCTCTGGATGCGGCTCACCCAGCGCACCCGGTGGGTGGTGACCGGTGCTGATGAGCTGGAGCGTGAAAGCTGGTATCTGGTGTTGAGTAATCACCAGAGCTGGGTCGACATTCTGGCCATGCAGTGGGTGTTCAATCGCCGGGCACCGTTTCTCAAGTTCTTCCTGAAAAAAGAACTGATCTGGGTACCCGTTATGGGGCTTGCCTGGTGGGGGCTGGATTTCCCCTTTATGAAGCGGCATTCGCCCCAGTATCTGCTGAAACACCCGGAAAAACGCGGCCAGGACCTGGAGACCACCCGCAGGGCCTGCGAGAAATTCCGGTTCACGCCGGTCAGCGTCATGAATTTTGTTGAGGGAACTCGCTTTACGCCCGAGAAGCATGCCCGGCAGAAAACCTCCTACCAGCACCTGCTTCCGCCCAAGGCCGGCGGTGTCGGGTTTGTGCTGGACGCCATGGGGGACGCCATGGAGACTCTGGTCGATGTGACCATTGCCTACCCCGGCGGTGCGCCGAGTTTCTGGGATTTTGTCTGCGGCCGGGTCAGCGAAATCCGCATGGAGATTCATACCCACCCGATTCCGGACGAGCTAAAAGGACGGGACTACTCGAAAGATGCCGCTTACCGGCGTCAGCTCAAGGACTGGCTGGGCGCCCTCTGGCGGGAGAAGGACGAGCGCCTCAGCCGGATGCTGGCCGAGGCGGATCAGGAGCGGGCCGGCGGGTAACCCCCGGCGCTCGGTAACGGGGGTTTAACCGGCGGCTGTCGCCTGCTGGTCTCCGCTTTTGCTATCCGCTGTCTCGGGCACCAGCTCAAACAGGATCTGCCGGCGCTCGTCATCGATCTCAGCCACCTTGACTGTCACCGCCTGATCCAGCTGGAAGAAGCGGGCACCCTTGGTGGCTTCAAGCCGCAGGGTGATCGGGTCAAAGCTGAACTTACCCGACAGTGTCTTGCAGCTTAGGAACCCTTCCAGGCCGTTGTCATCCAGCCGCACAAAAAAACCTGCCGGAATGGTACGGACAATGGTTCCGGTGTAGGTCGTGGCTTTATCCAGTTGCCGCGCGTAATCACTCTTGAGCCAGTTTTCGAGGGCGCCGGAGGCCTGCCGGGCCTGGATCTGGGTGGCCTGAAGCTCGCCGAGCCCGGTTTGTTCCAGGCGCTCGTGGGACTCGCCCCACAAGGCGGCCTTGATCATCCGATGCACGTAGAAGTCCACGTAGCGGCGCAATGGCGATGTGAACGTGGTATACGCCGGCAGGCCCATGCCCTGGTGGGGCGCAGCCTCAAACACCATTTCAGCCCGGGCGAGTTGGCGGGCGATAATGGTTTTTACTGGCACCTCAGCCTCCAGCGTGGAGGTTTTCAGCATCAGTTCCCGGAAGCCTTCCGGTGTGGCGGGGTCGATGGAGGCAAGCTCTGGCGCATAGCGCTCAAGGAGGGTGCGGATGTTGTCCGCCCGGTCGTCCCGAAGCCCCGGATGGGCGATAAACAGGCCATGGTCCTGTTGGGCCAGGAAGTCCGCGGCACAGCGGTTCGCCGCTACCATGCATTCTTCCACCAGCCGGTGGGCTTCGTTCTGAACGGCAGGCTCGATGGTCCGGATACGCCGGTTTTCATCCAGCCGCAAACGGAACTCCGGCCGGTCGGTGTTCACCAGTGCGTGTTCAGTCCGCCATTTCCGTAAGGCGGTTGCCGCCTGATGGAGCTGGTCCAGGTTATTGGTGATCTCAGGGGGCAGGGCGTCAGTGTCTTCGTTGTGCTGGTCTTCCAGCAACTGACTCACCAGCTCATAGCTGAGCTTGCCCTTGGAGCGAACCACGGCCCGGCGGAAACGGTACTCGCCCAGACTGCCGTCGTTGTTGACCTGCAGGTCGCATACCAGCGCCAGCCGCGGCGTGTCCGGCATCAGTGAACACAGGCGGGTACTGATGGCTTCCGGCAACATGGGGCGGGGCTCGCCGGGAAAGTAGATAGCGGTCGCCCGGTTACGGGCTTCGAGGTCCGCCGGGGAGCCTTCCGCAATCACCGTGGTGGGGTCGGCAATGGCGACCGACAGCCGCCAGCCGGTGACGTTGGGCTCGGCCAGCAGGGCGTCATCCATGTCCTGGGTGCCGGGGCTGTCAATCGTCACGTAGGGTTGGTCGGTGAGGTCTTCACGGCCCTCATGGAAAGCGGTCAGTGACTCTTCCGAAAGACCATCGGCCTGTTCTTCCACCGCCTTGGGGAACTCATCGTCCATGCCAAAACTGGCCAGGGTATAGTTGCGCTCGATACCAGGATCGCCGGCCTTGCCCAGCACCCGCAGGATGCCGGCCTGGCCCTTGCCGTCCTTGATGGGGTGGCGCAGGATACGGCAATAGATAAAGTCATCGGGTTTTGCATCACCGCGCTCGCTGGGCGGTATGAAGATCCAGCGGCCGACGCCGGGCGCTTCCGGTGCCACAAAATGGCCCTTGCCCTTCACCAGATAACGACCGACGAACGACGTCAGACTGGTTTCCAGCAGCTCCTCGACAAGGCCCTGAGTACGCCCTTTTTCACCCGGTACTTCCGAGACGGTGACGCGGTCGCCGGGCAGAACCTTCTGCATTTCTTCGGGTGGCAGGAACACATCGCGACCCTCGTCCAGTGCCACAAAGCCGAAACGACCGTTGGTGGCCTTGACGGTGCCGGGGTAGACCACCTTGTTTTCGCGGATGTCGGTTTTGAGCTGGCGCAACTGGTTGAGAGCGTCGGCATTGAGCATGAATGAAACCTGGCTGGTTAAAGTGACTGTTGGCAGGAGTATACCGGTTTATAACTTCGACGAGAAAGGAGAGACCGGCTTCCGGCTCAGGCAAATTACCGATGACGCTGACCGGCCGCCTCGCAGAAGACACGGCCGGTCAACCCCTTAGGGCTCAATGGTAGTCAGCAAACACCCGGGTCTGGCCCGATTCGTTGAACAGCAGGACCTGATAGGGATCTTTGCGATCGCCAGTCTCCATCCCGGGCGAACCGATCGGCATACCGGGCACCGCCAGGCCGCGGGCTTCTGGCTGCTCGGCCACCAGGCGCCGGATGTCTGCTGCGGGCACATGGCCTTCAATCACGTAATCGCCGATGAAAGCCGTATGGCAACTGGCCAGGTGTGGGGTCAGGCCTGCGTCCACCTTTATCTGGTTCATTAGCTGTGTGTCAGTCACATCCACTGTAAAGCCGTTGTCTTCCAGGTGATCCACCCAGTCGCCGCAGCAGCCGCAGGTGGGCGACTTGTAGACTTTGATGGTCAGGTCGTCGCCGGCCCAGGTCAGCGGCGCGGAGGCCATGGCAGCAATCAGGCCCAGGGCAAGGGTAAATTTCTTCATAAAGCGGTCCTCAGTGGTGGTCAGGCTGGTCGCTGTCGGCATTGGTATCAGGCTCTGCAAGCCAGAACCACCAGACAATGGCGACCATGGCGGCAAGCCCTGCAAGATTGACGAATACTGTGGTCATTGGTTCCCCTCCTGAGCAACGGAATGGCGGCGGGGGCGGAACAGCCGCAACCGGTTGGCGTTGGTCACCACGGTTACCGACGACAGTGACATGGCAGCGCCGGCCAGAATGGGGCTCATCAGGATGCCCCAGGCCGGGTAAAGCACGCCGGCAGCGATGGGAATGCCAAGAATATTGTATATAAACGCGCCAAACAGGTTTTGACGGATGTTACGTACGGTGGCCTTTGAAATCTCAATGGCATCCGCAACCCCATGGAGGGACCCCCGCATCAGGGTAATGGCTGCGCTCTCGATGGCTACATCGGTACCGGTGCCGATGGCGAAACCCACATCGGCGGCGGCCAGTGCCGGGGCGTCGTTGATGCCATCGCCCACCATGGCCACGGTGTAGCCCTTGCGGCGCATCTCTTCCACGATGGCGGCCTTGTCTTCGGGTAATACCTCGGCCCGGACCTCATCAATACCCGCCCGTTGGGCAATGGCGTCGGCGGTGGCCCGGACATCACCGGTTACCATCATGACCCGGATGCCAGCCTCATGCAGGCGGTGAATGGCGGCCTCGGAGTCTTTCTTGATGGCATCGGCGACGCCAATCACCCCTAGCGGCTGGTTATCCCGGGCGAGAAAGAGCGGCGTACCTACATCGTCCGCAATCGCCTGAGCGGCCTGATCCAGGGCAGAGACATCGACCCCTTCACTTTCCAGCCAACGGCGGTTACCCAGCCGCAGCAGGGAACCGTCCAGTTCGCCGCGAACGCCTTTGCCGTTGAGGGTTTCGAAACCGGAAACCTGACGGTCGGTCACACCGTCGGACTCCGCACGTTCGAGAATGGCCCGGGCCAGGGGATGCTCCGAATAGCGCTCAAGACCGGCCGCCAGCGCCAGCAGCTCGCTGGTATTGCCGTCGATGGCATGGAGTTGAGTAACGACCGGGTGGCCTTCGGTAATGGTGCCGGTCTTGTCGAGAATCACCAGGTCCAGTTTGCCTG
>CAZHAY010000009.1:39879-44091 GCA_964530545.1 uncultured Marinobacter sp. | reverse complement strand
TCTCGTGGATGCGGGACATTCAGGAGTGGTGCATTTCGCGGCAACTCTGGTGGGGACATCGCATTCCGGCCTGGTATGACGCCAATGGCAACATCTATGTAGGCCGGGACGAGGCTGAAGTACGGCAGAAACACAAACTGTCCGCCGAACTGGAATTGCGCCAGGACGAAGACGTGCTGGACACCTGGTTCAGCTCCGCCCTGTGGACCTTTGGCACTCTGGGCTGGCCGGAGATAACGGAACGGCTGAAGAACTTCCACCCAACGGATGTTCTGGTCACCGGGTTCG
This sequence comes from uncultured Marinobacter sp., assembly GCA_964530545.1. GTDB lineage: Bacteria > Pseudomonadota > Gammaproteobacteria > Pseudomonadales > Oleiphilaceae > Marinobacter. Next base: position 43,803 of record CAZHAY010000009.1, on the reverse strand, counting down.
ATATCATCTTTTTCTGGGTTGCCCGCATGATCATGATGACCATGCACTTCATGAAAAACGAAGATGGCACCCCCCAGGTTCCCTTCAAGACCGTTTACGTCACCGGCCTGATCCGGGACGAGCACGGCGACAAGATGTCCAAGTCCAAGGGGAACGTAATTGACCCTCTGGACATGATCGACGGTATTGGCCTTGAGCCACTGCTGGAAAAACGCACCGGCAATATGATGCAACCCAAGCTGGCGGAAAAGATTGCCAGTCGCACCCGCAAGGAATTCCCGGAGGGCATTGCGCCACACGGCACCGATGCGCTTCGCTTTACGCTGGCGGCCATGGCGACCACGGGGCGCGACATCAACTGGGACATGAAACGCCTTGAAGGCTACCGCAACTTCTGTAACAAGCTGTGGAACGCGGCCCGCTACGTGCTGATGAACACCGACGGCGAAGACTGTGGCGTCAATGACGAGCCCGTGACCCTGTCCCTGGCTGACCGGTGGATCGTCAGTGAACTGCAGCATTGCGAATCTGAAGTGATTCGCCACCTGGAGCAGTACCGCTTTGACCTGGCGGCCCACGCCCTGTACGAGTTTATCTGGGACGAGTACTGCGACTGGTACCTGGAGCTGTCCAAGCCCGTGCTCAACGACCCGGGCGCCAGCCTTGAGGCCCAGCGGGGTACCCGGCGAACGCTGGTCCGGGTGCTGGAGGCGGTTCTGCGCCTGGCTCACCCGATGATGCCTTTTATTACCGAAGAAATCTGGCAACGGATTGCGCCCCTGGCGGGCAAGAGCGGCGACAGCATTATGCTGCAGCCGTACCCCGAGCCGGACACCAGCAAGAAAGACGCGGATCTCACCCGGGATATCGACTGGCTCAAGGGCGTTATCGAGGCAATCCGGAATATTCGCGGCGAGATGAACATCTCCCCGGCGAAGCGGATTCCGGTCCTGCTGCACAGTAACGAAGGTGAAGACCGGCGCCGGCTGGATCAGAACCATCAGTTTCTGGTGTCACTGGCAAAGCTGGAAAAACTGGAATGGTTCGAAGGGGACAAGCCGCCCATGTCTGCCACCCAGTTGGTGGATGATATGGAAGTGCTGGTACCCATGGCCGGCCTGATCGATAAAGAGGCGGAGCTCAAACGGCTCGATAAGGAACTGGAACGCCTGCAGAAGGAAATCGATCGTCTGGAAGGCAAGCTGGGCAATGACAAGTTCACCGCTCGCGCCCCGGCCGACGTAGTAGAGAAGGAAAAGGAAAAACTGCAGGACGCCCAAAGCAACCACCAGCGCCTGCTGGAGCAACGGGCCGATATCGAGGCCATGTAAGTGCACCGCGGGCGGGAACCCGGCGCGACCAGGGAGGATGGCATCATTGCCATCCTCGGCGCTGGTGCCCTTGGGCGACTCTGGGCCGCCTGCCTTCCTTCACAGACTGCCGGATTTGTGCCGAAGCACGGCGCTGTCCCGTCGCAGCCGGCGCTTGCCTACCAGTTCACGGACGACCTGGGTCGGGAACAGATCATTCGCCGTCCCTGGCTTTTGGATCTTTCTGATCTTTCACTGCTGCTCGTCACCACCAAGGCCGGCGATACGCTCTCTGCGCTGGAAGGGATTGCCGGTCAGCTACCTGAAGCCTGCCCCATTGTGCTCTTTCAGAACGGACTCGGCAGCCAGCAGGCGGTCGCCAGCCGCTGGCCGCGACGGCCCGTACTGGCCGCCAGCACGACCGAAGCTGCCAACCGGCCCGGGCCGGATGCCGTAATCCATGCTGCCCGGGGCTGCACCTGGATCGGTTCGTTAAACGACCCGGCCCAAGCCCTGGTTGAGCCCGTCGCTCAGCAGCTCGCCACGTCGGGCCTGTCGATTCAGGTGGAAGACCGGATACTCCTGCGCCTGTGGCACAAGCTGGTGATTAACGCCGGTATCAACCCATTCACGGCCCTTCTCGACTGCCCCAATGGCGACATTGTTCACGCCCCATTGTTCCAGGATCATATTGACGAGCTGTGTCAGGAACTGGCCGCGTTGATGTCTACAGAAGGCCTCCCCCATCAAACACCCCGGCAATTGCGTGCAAGCATTGAGCAGGTAGCCAGAGCTACGGCCGCGAATACGTCCTCCATGCGCAGTGATGTGCAAAACGGTCGTATGACGGAAATCGATTACATTAACGGCCATGTTGCTGCCCGGTCCCTGGCGCTGGGGCTTCATGCCCCGGTGAACCAGATGCTCACGGAGCGGGTAAAGCAACGGATGCCCCATACTGATCAGAAAACTGGAGCAAGTCCCCATGGGTAACCGACTTTCAAAAATCTACACCCGCACCGGCGATGATGGCACCACGGGCCTGGCCGACGGCAGCCGTGTTGCCAAAAGCGCGCTCCGGGTGGAAGCCATGGGTACCGTGGATGAAGTTAACTGCCACATCGGTGTACTGGTCGAACAACTCAGTGACGAGCCGGACATTGCCGCGGCGCTTGCCCGTATCCAGCACCACCTGTTCGATCTTGGTGGCGAGTTCGCCATACCCGGCAGCGAAATGGTCACGGAAAAGCACATCCACTGGCTGGAAGAGATACTGGACCAGTGGAACGCCGATCTGCCGCCGCTGAAAAACTTTATCCTGCCAGGGGGAACACCAGCGGCAGCACAGTGTCATCTGGCCCGGTCAGTCTGCCGTCGGGCCGAGCGGGTGGTCGTGGCTATGGCCCAGGAAGAGACCGTGAACCCCTGCGCACGCCAATACCTGAATCGCCTGTCTGACCTGCTGTTTGTGGTTGCCAGAGTACTTGCCCGCCGCAACGGTGGTGAGGAAGTGCTGTGGGAACAGCACCGGTCGACCCTCTGATGAGCATTCTGGCCGCAGGTTTTTACCTGCTGGCCAACAGCTTCCGGTAATACGCCCAGTCAAAGGCAGGCCCGGGATCGGTCTTCCGCCCCGGCGCAATATCGCTGTGGCCGGTGATCCGGTCGGCAGTAATGGCCGGCCAGGCGGCCTGCAGGTTGCGAGTAACCGCCGCCAACTGTTGGTACTGGGTATCGGTATAGGGGATGTGATCGGCACCCTCCAGCTCAATCCCGATGGAGAAGTCATTACACGCTTCCCGTCCGTCGAAAACCGATCGCCCGGCGTGCCAGGCCCGATCCTGAAAGCGCACAAACTGCAGCACTTCGCCATCCCGCCGGATCAGCAGGTGGGATGATACCGTCAAGGCTCCGATCTCCGCAAAATACGGGTGAGCCGAGGTGTCCAGACGATTGCAGAAGAAGTCTTCGATCCAAGAACCACCAAACTGTTCCGGTGGCAGGCTGATGTTGTGAATCACCAGCAGGGAAATGTCCTCCGCCTCCGGGCGCGGACCGAAATTCGGCGATGGACACCATCGGGCATCCGGCAGCAGGCCGGAGTTTCGCAGTAACGCAGTGGTAGGGCTGACGGGTTCAGGCACAGGCATTCTCAGTCACAGCGGATGTCGCCGGGATTGAACCATAACCGATGCTGAGCCGCCAGAGGCCCTGGCCGGGTGACCCACATTCCCGTCAATCCCGGCGATTGTGCCTCAGGTTATCGATAATCGATTCCAGTGCCCGGTCGAAGATCAGCCCGTCATCCAGCAGAATCACCCGGCCGTCAGACAGGGCCATCGCCAGCTCCGGCTGCTGGAACTCCGCCACTTTGGCGCCGTTACGGTTCACAAAGATGTACTTGCCGGTAGCGCGGATAATGGCAGCGAGCTTACACCGCAGGCGGCCGGTGTCCCTTGGCATTTCTACCCAGCAGCCGACTCTCAGGCCTGCGGCCTGTTCCAGCCAGTGCTGATTCGGTTGCGCCACCTCCGCCTCGACATCTGCCTTCTCATCGGCAGGCTCAGGCTCCACAGGGACCGGCGCAGCGGGTAAAGGCTGCAGGGATTCCTGC
>CAZHAY010000009.1:27761-39779 GCA_964530545.1 uncultured Marinobacter sp. | reverse complement strand
GCTGGCCTCAGGGCTGGCAGGGACATCCAGTGCGGCTGGCTCAGCGAGGGGTGCGGCAAACACTGGTGCAGGTGTAACTTCCGGCTCCGCTTTGAACTCCCCGGCTTCTACAACGGGCAAGTCCAGCTCGTCCGTCAGGCTGGCAGGCATCGCCTCCACCTGTTTCTCTGACTGGCGACGAAGGGACACGCCCTGCAACACGTCAACATGGGCCAGTTCCAGATCCCGGAGTGCAGAATCAATGGCGAACGGATCCCAGGAAATCTCATGGAGCCCGCTTCTCAGCGCGTCGGTAATGCCAGGTATGGCCTTGAGAAGACGGTCCCTTGTACTGTCATCAATCGGGTCGGGGTCCAGGCTCCAGGCCAGGCGTTCTGAAAGCTCTGCGGCTGCCTGCCAGTCGTCCGAGCTCTCGCCCTTGCGTAGAAAGACCCATTCCAGATACTTGCGCCAGGGCTCATTGATCAGGCTTTTTGCACTGTCCGGCAGATCCCGTCCGTCTAACAGGCTGTCCAACAGGATCTGAACCCGGTCCCGGGCCACCTCGTGACGGGCGCGACCTTCTTCCACGTCCCGCAGGCGCTGCTCGACCAGCTCCCGGCGGCGTCGGTCAAGGTCCATGAAGTGCTGAAATTCGTTCAGCAATTCGTCGAACAGCTCAACATTATCGGTAAAATTATTCAGCAGACGCTCAACAACCGACTCGACCTTCTCCCGCAAGGGGTCACGCTGGTTTTCACTCCGTGGAGCCCAGCCAATACCGGCCATGGCCAGCTCGTTCAGCAGTTTCCGCGCCGGATGCCCGCCGCGGTTAAAAAAGCTGCGGTCGAGCAATGCCACCTTGAGCACAGGAATCTGCAGCCGGCCGATCAGAAGCTTCATCAGGGCCGGCAGCTGGCGATCGTCCAGAATGAACTCAAACAGCATCGCTACCAGATTGATCACATCACCATCAACCTGGTTCACCGGCAGCCGCTGATCCGCACCCTGGGCCAGAGCACGACCCAGCAGGACCGACAGCGGCAGAGTCTGACCATGGTCGCTGGCCAGCACTGAACCCTGCAGGCTGCCAAGCCTTAGCATCAGGTCATCAGTGGCAAGCTCGGGTAATGCGGTGGGTGACGACGCGGAACCGGCGGTCCCATTGCGGTGCAGCAATTCGGTCAGCTCAGAGAAGGTCACCGCCGACCCGCTTTCGGAAGGCAGACTATCCGCGGTCTCTGGTGACACGGAGGCCGGGGATGGCACTGGTCGACTGGTCACTGTCTGAGCTGCAGCGGGGCTGGCCGGAACATGCTTCAGGTCCGGCAGTACACCCTGTTCAATCAGCAGGCGATTGGCTTCCTGATAGAGGGCCGCTAACCGGTCCACCAGCAGTCGGTCGAACAGCTTGATAACCACCAGCCGTGCACGGATATCGATATCCAGATCTTCACTGGCGTGGCCCAGCCCGGTGCAGATGACTTCCGGGCTCAGGGGCATCTGGCGTTCAGCCAGTTCCCGTTGACCGGAAACGTGAGCAATTCGGGCGCCCAGCAACCTCAGGGACTCTGCGTAGCGGCTGGACAGTTTGTTCATCAGGCCCTCAATGGCGACCTGCTTTTCCAACTCAGTATCTTCAAGCAGGCTGAGGGAGTCCTGATCCACCTCGGCCAGACTACGACTGCGGGGGACCGGGTCAAACTGACCAATTTCATTGAACGCCCGGGCAACCCAGGCCAGCATGGTGTTCGACATGGTTTTGCGTCGCAGACGCAACTCCCGCATGGCGTCGAAATAGGCGACCTGGTCCTGATTGGACCCGGCACGATCCGCCATACCAAAAAGCACATCGTCGGCACTGTCAAAAAATTCCGACAGAATCCCCGTCAGGGACCGGGCAGATGCGTCCCTCAGCCGAACAAGCGGAGCAGGCAGTTTCTGCCCGATACCCGTGCCCTGCACTTCTCTGAGTTTTACTACCTTCTGATCCTGCGCCATGACTTCAGGCCCTGTTTTACAACTATTTACAGTCATCGGTCATGATAAGCGCTTGCCCCGTCAAGATCTGTCAGTTTTTGTCACAGTTTGTGAACCGTGGAACTACATCACAGTTCTGGAAGGTGCCGCCCCTTATCGTCCTTCAGGCGCGCACTCTTCGCTCGCATTCTGTCCAGCCGTGCCGTAAAACGTCACCTTTTGATCGGGAGCAATCTCAAGCCGGATTTTCCGTGGCTGCCGGGTGCCGCTACAATGGCCAGCCTGTAAAACACTGACTGGAAGATCCGACCATGGCCCCTCTGTCCACTGAATTGCCTGAACTGATACGCCAATCCCGAATTGAGTCTGTTGCCGTCAGCCTGAGGGAAGACATTGGCAGCGGTGACATTACCGCCGCGCTCATCCCGTCAGACCGCCGGGGCACGGCCCGGGTCATCACCCGGGTGCCGGCGGTTATCGCCGGCCAGGCCTGGGTAAACGAGGTATTCCGACAGGTTGATCCGGAGGTAGCGGTCCACTGGCACGTCCAGGATGGGGAGCAGGCCCACCCCGATCAGGTTCTGTTCACCTGTGAGGGCGCTGCCCGAAGCCTGCTGACAGCCGAACGTGCGGCCCTGAATTGGCTGCAGACCCTATCGGGGGTCGCCACCCGCTGTCGCCAGTTTGCAGATCAGGTGGCCCATACCCGCGTCAGGCTGCTGGATACCCGTAAAACCCTGCCGGGCCTGAGGCTTGCGGAGAAATACGCCGTTACCTGCGGCGGCTGCTATAACCACCGGATCGGGTTATGGGACGGGTTTCTGATCAAAGAGAACCATATTGCTGCCTGTGGCTCCATTGCAGCTGCCGTCAACCGGGCGCGACAGATCGCACCTGGCCGGCCGGTAGAGGTGGAAACGGAGAACATGAACGAACTGCAACAGGCATTAGACGCGGGAGCCGATATCATCATGCTCGACGAGTTCAGTCTGGATGACATGTTGAAAGCCGTGCAGCAAGTCAATGGCGCCTGTCGCCTGGAAGCTTCCGGCGGCGTTACTGAAGACACTCTGGTCGCCATCGCAGAGACCGGCGTTGACTACATTTCAATTGGCACCTTAACGAAAGATGTGCAGGCAACCGACCTATCCATGCGCCTGCAGGTGGACAACAGCCCCGCCCCGGGCTGAACCCTATGAGCAGGGAAGACCGGAAAAGTACAGGAAGGCCCATACAGGCAGAGATCCGTGGACAGATCAAGACGTACCGAAACCCGTGATCGCTGGCTGGCTGTTCTCGCGGACAGCCTGGTCAGTCTGACCATTCTGGCGCTGGCGCTCAGCCCGCTGTTGCTGTTGACCACGCCAGAGGTGCCCATCAGCCAGAAAGCCATGGTCACCTTTTTCGGCTCTGCCGGACCTGCCATGCTGGTGCTCGCCGGGACTTTCGTTTACGTACGGGACCTGCTGCGGGAGCATCGCCGTATTGAAGCCCGGCTGGAAGACGTGGTCGATGAACGTACCGGGGAACTCCAGACCATCAACCAGGAACTGCGGGAGGAAATCCTGGTGCGCAAGGAAGCAGAGCGCTCCTTCCAGCGCTCCTCCCGGCATTTTCGCGCCCTGTTCGACACTGCGGCATCGCCGATCATCCTGATCGACCCGTCCTTCCAGATCCGTAAGTGGAACACAGCGGCTGAGGCACTGTTCGGTTACAGCCGTGATGAAGCCGTCGGCCGCAACCTGATCGAAACATTTATTCCGGAAGAATACCGGGACGAGATGAGCTGGAAGGTCCTCAAGACCCTGCAGGCGGGCCAGCTCCAGGAAACGCTGGAGACGGGCATTCAGGGTTACGATGGCACGGACCATATTGTGCTCTGGAACCTGAATCTGCTGCTGGATGAAGACGAGGATCAGACCCAGCTGATCCTGATCGGTCAGAACATCTCTGAGATCCGCCGCACTCAGGACCAGCTGCATTACCTTGCCCATTTCGATGTGCTTACCGACACGGCTAACCGACGCCTGTTTGAAGACCGGTGCCGACGTGCTCTGGCCAGCGCCAACCGCCACGGCCACCACTGCGCGTTGATTGCCCTGGATGTGGATCACTTCAAGCGCATCAATGACACCCTTGGCCACGATGCGGGCGATGAAATGCTCAAGATTCTTGCCCAGCGGCTGAAAGACAGCGTACGGGAAGAAGACACCATCGCGCGCCTCGGCGGTGATGAGTTCGCGGTGCTGTTGCACCATGTCAACGGGGCCGAAGGCTGCGAGAAAGTGGCTCGCGGCATTCTTGAGGCCTTCACTGAGCCGGTTACTGTGCCGGGCAGCGAGCTAGTTATTACATCAAGTATTGGTATTGCGCTGGCACCCGATGATGGCACCCGTTACGAGCAGCTGCTGAAGAACGCCGACATGGCCATGTACCGTGCGAAAAAGGCGGGTCGGAATAACTTCCAGTTCTTCAGTGAAGAAATGAACCACGAGATGCAGCGGATGATGGCACTGGAACAGGAACTGAGAGCCGGCATTCGTGCCGGCGAGTTCCAGCTGCATTACCAGCCCGTGCTGAACGTGCGTACCGGCGGAATTGCCGCGCTGGAGGCACTGCTCCGCTGGAATCACCCGGTGCGCGGTCTGTTGCAGCCTGCTGACTTCCTGGAAGTCGCGGAGCAGAGTGGTCAGCTCCATGCGGTGGGGCGCTGGATCTGTCAGAACGCCTGCCTGCAGGCCCGGGCTATCGAAGCCATGAATGGCGCCCCCATGCCCATCAGTATCAACCTGTCATCACGTCAGTACAATCACCCGGGGCTGGCGGAAGAGCTGCATCAGATCATCGACGGAACCGGTCTCGACCCTTCGCTGCTGATGGTGGAAATTGACGAGCGCACCCTGGCCGAACGCCCGGAGGAAACCGCCGCGGTGCTGCGCCGACTGAAGAGTATTGGGATCGGCCTGACCCTCGATCGGTTCGGCAGCGGGCTGTCGTCACTGACCTTCCTGCGGGAACTGCCTTTTGATCAGGTCAAGATCGACCCGGCCCTGCTCCAGCACGCCGCGGGGGATGAGAACACGGCCGCCATCATCCATACCCTGATCAGCCTGGCACGGCAGCTTAACCTCAAAGTCGCCGCTACCGGCGTTGAAACGGAAGAGCAGGACCGCTTCCTGCGGCAGTCCGGCTGCCACCTGCTACAGGGCCACCGGTTCTGCGCCGCAATCCCCTCGGAAGAGCTGGCCGATCTGTTTGCTCAGGTACGGGATGGACGGGAGCTGCTGCCAACCCTGACTGCCCATGGCAGTCTCAGGGGCGGCTGATCAGCCGGTCGATGGCGTGCAGCTCCTGGATCAGCCCCTTGCCCGATTCCGGCTGACCGCGAAAATATTCTTCCGCCATGGGCGCAATTCCTGAAACCCCGGGCAACTCATGTCCCTGCTCGACAATAATTTTCATGCGGGCAAGAAAGATAAACTGCAGCCATTGCGGGAACGTGAGGGTATCGATACAGAAGGGCTGGGTGCTGGCCAGGGCTTCCGGCGAGGGTCGTTCACCGGACCAGACATTGATACGGCGCATTTCCGCTTCAATACCCAGCAGGCGGTCTGCGATCTCACTGATAAGGTCCGGCGATGCGGTCATCCAGGCGGCTCCATTGGCAGACTTGAGGCGCGCGAAAGTCTACCACCCCATCACAGATTTGACGAAAGGGATCGTCAGGCGGCGCTGGGCCTGAAGGGAATTCTCGTCGAGTTGATCCAGAATGGCCAGAAGGGCACCCAGCCCCCGGTCGGAGCGGCGCAGAATGAACCCGGCCACCTCATCACTGAGCACCAGACCCCGCTGCTCTGCTCGCGATTGCAGAATGGTAATCCGATCATCATCCCGATAGGTGCCCAGCTGCACCAGCAGCCCTTCCTGAAAACGGGAGCGCAGATCCGCCAGCACGAACGGCTGATTGATCGGTGTTTCGTCCAGGGCAAGCATCATCTGATGGCCCAGGTCCCGCGCCCGGTTGTACAGATGAAACAGGGCTTCTTCCCACTCCGGGTTGCCCAGCACCTGCTGCACATCGTCCAGGGCAACGAGATCCATCAGCTCAACACCGCTGAGGGCTTCCGGACCCAATTCCTGCAGCTCGGCAAGACTGAAACACACAGCACTGTGGCCCTGTTGTTCATACTCATGGCAGGCCGCCTGCAACAGGTGGCTTTTGCCAGTGTCGTCAGCGCCACAGAGGACCACCAACGGATGGCGGCTGTCATCGCAGGCATTGCGCACCATAGCCGCAGCGGTTGCGTTACGGGCACCATGGAAGTTGGCCCAGCGGGCGTCATCCCGCAGCCGGACCCCCAGAGTGAGCTGGATGCCACTCACGACGCCTGCTCCCGCAGGGCGCGAACACCCCAGATTGCCACATAGTGACCACCGCTGATAATGGCCATAACCACCACTGCCCATAGTGCCAGGTCGCTGGTCCGGTCCGGTAGCGGGAAGCCGGCCGCATGGGACATGACCGCAAGTGCCGCGAGTACCTGCACCAGTGTATTGAGCTTGCCGAACATACTGGGCTCAACGTCGAACTGTCCTACAAAGCGGTGGAACAGGATCCCGCCCATGACAATCACCAGATCCCGGCCCAGCACCAGGACGAACAGCCAGAATGGAAACACCCCGGTCAACGACAGCACCAGGTAAGTCGTGATCAGCAGAAGCTTGTCGGCAAGGGGATCGATAATCGCACCAAAGCGGCTGCGCCAGTCAAAAAAGCGCGCCAAAAAACCGTCCAGGCCATCCGTTACCGCAGCAATCACAAACAGCAGCAGAGACGCATGGTAGTACCCGTTCGCCAGCGCCCAGGCGAAGGGTGCTACCAGTAGCACCCGAAATAACGACAAGGCGTTGGGTATCCATTGCCACTGTTGCACGTCCGATTTCCTTCTGCCTGAGCCTGTCAGCGACCTTCATTCCCTGGCGGGATGACTCCCGCCGGCTGCCAACGGTAAAACAGAGTTTGTTGAAGGTTGCGAAAATCTTCCTCAACCTGACCAGTGGATGGCTCCCCCGACGGGCGGAAACGGGGCTCGAGGGCTATGTTCTGCCGGAGCTGCGACAGCTCACCCTCGTACTCAACCTCAAACACAATATGATCCGGTGCCACGGATACCGCCCCGACGGACGTTACCGGATTGAGCCGGCTCAGCGCCGAGCGGGCGGTGGCATAGCTTGACGGGGAATTTACCCCATCAACCCGCAGCTGCACGCTCGGACCGGTATCAACATGACTCCCGCTGACACCGTAACGTCCCGCCAGATCGGAAGCCCAGCTATCCACCATCTCGTCGACGAGAGCTTCCGGGGTTTGTGCGGTGACCGAGCGCGCCTGCTCAACCCCGGTTCCTTCATAAACCCAACTGGCCTGCCAGCCACCCTGATGGCGACTGATACGGACAACCGCCAGCAAGTCGTGCTCCAGCCCCGAAGAGGCCCGGGCCACCTGGCTCATGAACTGACCCCAGACCTCTGACAGCAGACGGCGGTCTCCCGCCCGGTCTGCCGGTGGTAATTCGACGGGTATCCCCCGTGACTGAGCGGTTTCCAGCAGTAATGCCGACCAACCCTGATCGGAGGCCTCGCCGGTTTCCACCAGCAGGCCCCGGTCTCCGCCTTCCTGCACCGCAACCCAGGCAAGCGTAAGCGGACGATTCGAGCCCCACACCCGCGCCCCGGTCTCTGCCAGCGCGCGGTTCACCTGACTACGGGAGAACTGCAGTGTCAGCTGATGCTCGCCGTCATCGGTTGTCTGTAGCTGGCGTCCTTCGATCAGGCTGGCGACGTTATCGAAAGCCGTCGTCAACGCTTCGTGGCTCGCAACCGAGCGATCGCCGGAAACCCTGGTCAGTACCTGGCCAAGACCCTGTTTATAGCCCTCCACCAGATGCTCTTCACTTTCGCCGGCTACGGGCACGGTGACCTGGTAAAGGTTGTTAACCATAACGCCGGAGGCCGGCTGAGCTGGAAGGAGCAGGACAAGCACCAGCACGGTTGCAGCGAGCATAATAAATAGCGGGTTATTTCGTGTTTTTACAGCCATGATGCACCCAGGATATCCATAAGCGACACTAGGATACACGATGGTCCTGGCAGTGAGTAGCAACGAGGCCACAGGCGCTGACCGGGAAACACATTTGGACCGGTCATCGGCAACTGGTAAAATCCGGCGCTTGCAATTCCATCACCCGACCTACCAACTATGGCTGATCCCGACATGAGTGATAAAAAGCCCGCCCTCACCTACCGCGATGCAGGTGTGGACATCGACGCTGGCAATGAGCTGGTGAATCGCATCAAGGAGACCGCCCGACGTACCCGTCGACCTGAAGTGCTTGGTGGCCTGGGCGGCTTTGGCGCCATGGTGGCGCTACCCTCCGGCTACCGCGAGCCGGTGCTGGTTTCCGGCACCGATGGGGTCGGCACAAAACTGAGGCTGGCCATGCAACTGCAACGCCACGACACCATTGGCATTGACCTTGTCGCCATGTGCGTCAACGATCTGGTGGTCGGTGGGGCCGAGCCACTGTTCTTCCTCGATTACTACGCCACCGGCAAACTCAATGTGGATGTGGCCGCCAGTGTGGTGGAAGGCATTGGCCGGGGCTGCGAACTTGCGGGCTGCGCCCTGGTGGGTGGTGAGACGGCAGAAATGCCGGGCATGTACGAGGGCGACGATTACGACCTGGCGGGGTTCTGCGTCGGCGTGGTGGAACGGGATGATGTGATTGACGGCGGCCGGGTACAGGCCGGAGACGTGCTGATCGCGCTGGCCTCATCCGGCCCCCATTCCAATGGTTATTCCCTGATCCGCAAGATTCTGGAAGTGTCCGGGGCCAGCCTGGATGAGATCGTGGGCGACACCACCCTGGCGGAGGGTCTGATGGCCCCGACCCGAATCTACGTGAAGAACCTGCTGCAACTGATTAAAACGGTTGATATACGAGCCATGTCACATATCACCGGCGGAGGTCTGCCGGAGAATATCCCCCGAGTCTTGCCAGCAGGCACCCGGGCCGCGATCGACACCGCCAGCTGGGAACTGCCGGCGGTTTTCCAGTGGCTGCAGGATCAGGGGGGTGTTGCGGATGAAGAAATGTACCGCACGTTTAACTGCGGAGTGGGAATGATTGTCTGCGTTCCGGCTGTCGAAAAGTCGCTCACCCTCGATACGCTGAAAGCCATGGGTGAAACCGCCTGGCAGATCGGCGTTGTCGAAAGCCACAGCGAGCCCGGCGCGACGCCAGATATTCGCTACGCGCCAGGTCTGGTTCAGGAATGAGCGATATGCAGGCAGACCCGGTGGACAAGCCCCGCATTCTGGTGCTGGCCTCCGGTTCCGGCACCAATCTCCAGGCGCTGATCGAGTCCACCCGGGAACGGGACTATCCGGGTGAGATCGTTGCTGTCGGCAGCAACCGGCCCCAGGCGTTCGCGCTGGAGCGCGCTGCTCAGGCTGGCATCGAAACCTTTACCGTAGACCATACCCGGTTCGACAGCCGCGAGGCCTTCGACGCTGAACTCAGACTGCAGATGGAGCGCTACCAGCCGGATCTGGTCGTGCTGGCCGGTTTTATGCGCGTCCTCACTCCGGCGCTGGTGCGGGCGTTCCACGGGCGGATGCTGAACGTTCACCCGTCCCTGCTGCCAAAGTACCGTGGTCTTAACACCCATCAGCGGGCCATCGACGCGGGTGATCCGATTCATGGGGTGTCGGTCCACTTTGTGACAGAGGATCTGGATGGCGGCCCCGTGATAGCCAGGGCCGAAATCGAGGTACAGCCAGAAGACTCACACCAGACCCTGTCCGAGCGGGTGCTTCAGCAGGAGCACATTCTCTATCCCATCGTGGTCCGGTGGTTCTGCGAAGGCCGGCTGCAGCTGGCAGGGCATGACCGTGTGCTGTTCGATGGCCAGCCCATGCCGGCGGTGATGACCCTGCCGGTCAACTGAATGCCGATAGTGCCCGGATTCTGCAACCATCGCTGACGTGGCCCGAGCGAGTAAATAAACCGTCATCCGGCTGACCCGCCGGGCCGGGTACACTCTGAACAGTTATCGCGGTAATGGGAGACTGTCAGTAATGCTTGTTCGCCGCTCAGACTCACACCGACGCCACTTCGCTCTGCCCGGCATGTTGGCCCTTCTGATGTCAGCCTTTGCCCAGGTCGCAGGCGCCGAAGACACTTCGGCGGACGCTACTACTCCGGAACTCACCCCCATCGCGGCTACCTATAGTGCCTCCATGAGCAAGGGCCTGTCCCTGAATGGCTCCGCCCGACGCACGCTGGAGCAGCAAGCCGACGGCTCCTGGCTCTACGAATTCAACGTTGACTCCTTTATTGCGGATATCCGGGAATCCGTTGAGTTTCGTTGGGAAGATGGCCGCGTGGTTCCCCTGAAATACCGCTATCGCCTCAACGGCATGCTGGTCAAGAACCGCAGCCGCGCCCTCAACTTCAACCAGCCCTTACAAAGCGTCAGCGGCAGTTACGACGGCAACAGCTTTACCACCGAACTGCCGGATCATGCCCTGGATCCCCTCGGCTTCCAGCTTCAGCTGCGCCAGGACCTGAAGGCAGGCAGAACCACGATGGATTATATCGTCGCGGATAAGGACGACTTTGAGCATGACCGGTTTGCAGTCGTCGGGGAGGAACTTCAGGCCACCAGCCTGGGGGAGCTGAATACCATCAAGGTCGAAAAGGTGCGGGAAGAAGACAGCAAGCGGGAAACCCTGATGTGGTTCGCGCCCGAACTGGACTATCTGCTCGTACGCCTGGTGCAGACCGAGCCTGACGGCAGCCATTACGAAGTGCGGCTGGACGAAGCCAGCCGCGAAACTCAGGCAGCAATTCAGTAGGCCGTGTTGGCCCCTTACTGATACTCAGTGCGGATCGCCTTCACTTCCTGCGCAATCCGCCGCAGCCCCGCTGCCACCTGATCGTCATCCTGGGAATATGTCACCCGGATGCACTCATGACGATGGCGCCAGCCATCGTCCGCCAGGCCCGGAAAGAAGTAGTGACCGGAGACCACCAGTACGCCCTTCGCCTTCAGGCGCTGGTACAGCTCCAGGCTGGTAACCGGCAGATCCGGAAACCAGAGCCACAGGAACATGGCTCCCTCGGGCTTATGCACATACCATTGCCCCTCGTCTCCCATGGCTTCCGTGAAGACTGATACCGCGTGCTCCATCTTGCGCTTGTAGAACGGACAGATGACGTCCCTGCTGAGGGAGAGGATTTCCCCACTGCGTACCAGCGGATCAGCCATCATTGCACCAAAGCTGCCGGTGGCGAGGTTCATGATGGCGTTGATCCCGGACAGCGCCCGGATCACCTGCGGCGCGGCGATGACAATGCCAGTGCGTGCCGCCGGCAGCCCCAGCTTCGACAGGCTCAGGCAGAGAATGATCTGTTCGTTCCAGCGGGGTTGCGCGTCCACATAGAGCAGGCTCGGGAACGGCATGCCGTAGGCACCATCGATAATCAACGGAATATCATGGTGTCGGGCAAGGTTTTCCAGGCCTGCCATCTCTTTATCGGTGACCACGTTCCCAGTGGGATTGGTGGGTCTTGATACGCAGATAGCGCCCGTGTCCGGGGTGACTTCAAGGGCCTCAAAATCCACCCGGTACTTGAATTCATGGGGGCCGGTAAAACTGATTTCGGGGCGCACCGCACGGAACAGTTCCGGCGCGATTCCAGCGTCCGCGTAGCCGATATACTCCGGCGCCAGGGGCAGCAGGATGTGCTTGTGACACCCTTCGCCAAAGTCGCCGGCAAACATATTGAACAGCATGAAGAACGCCGCCTGACTGCCATTGGTCAGGGCAATATTATCCGCCGTCAGCCCCCAGCCGTATTCCCGGTTGAGCAGATCCGCCAGTGACGCAATAAACTGCTTCTCCCCCTGGGGCGGATCGTAGATGCCCACCAGGCGCGTCATGGCCGCCGGGTCCTGGGTCATGTCCGTCAGGATCTGAGTGAGCCGCTGCTG
>CAZHAY010000009.1:10347-27661 GCA_964530545.1 uncultured Marinobacter sp. | reverse complement strand
TCATGGCCGCCGGGTCCTGGGTCATGTCCGTCAGGATCTGAGTGAGCCGCTGCTGGACCTCGGGCACCTGGCCGGGATTGCCGCCTCCCATCATGATCATATCGTCGCCGCTGGCCAACGCGTTGCCCAGGTCGTCCATCAGGGAGGTAATGCCGGCATCGGCGGTGAACTTGCGTCCAAAGGCTGAAAGTTTCATGACTGCATCTTCTGGGATTCGGTGGTGGTGGAGGCGCTTACGCCCCTGGCTCATCATCCGCAAGGGTGATGCCAAGGTTACTGACACCGTCATTGGCGGCCAGAGACTGAAGGCTGTCGAGATAGTGATCCTTGGGCACCCGCTGCCGTTTCAGGCTGAGGATCAGTTCCCGCTGGAACATCTTGTCCTCTTTCATAAGCGGATGACTGTCGAGCCGCCGCACCAGCTCATCCTCTTCCAGCCCTTCGCCCTCGGAGAACGCAATAAAGTTCATGACTGTACCCGTGGCGACACCCGACGCGTCCAGTGCCCGGTGCTTCGACGGATTCAGACGGCTCAGCAGCGCGGCTTCGAGCAACTGGCAGAAATCAAACGCCGGATAGACGCCGTACGCGTCGTAGGCATTTACGTTCGGGCTCAGGCCTTCCAGCCGGGCCAGTAACTGCGGAATCGTATTCTCGGTGGACTTCTGTTCGAAAAGCCCCCAGCCGGCGTCCAGCAACTGGCGCATCTTTCCACCGGCCTTGTTGCCCACGGCGTCACTGAACAGGGCGTAGTTGGGAAATGCCCGCTCAGCAAGCGCCAGCAAAAATGCAGTCTGGCGCCATCCCTGGAGCTGTTCGACCGCTTTCAGAAACTGGTTAGCGTTCACGGCGGCGACTCAGGTTTTTGGCAAGGTTACGCCGGTTTGCCCCAGATATTTACCCGCCCGGTCGCGATAACTCACCTCGCATTCCTCGTCGGACTCGAAAAACAGCATCTGGGCGATACCCTCGTTCGCGTAGATTTTCGCCGGGAGGTTGGTGGTATTGGAAAACTCCAGCGTCACCTGGCCTTCCCACTCGGGCTCCAGGGGCGTCACGTTCACGATGATACCGCAGCGGGCGTAAGTGGACTTGCCCAGGCAGATGGTCAGCACCTTGCGCGGAATCCGGAAATACTCCACCGTGCGCGCCAGTGCGAAGGAGTTCGGCGGAATAATGCAGACGTCGCCGACGTAGTCGACGAAGCTTTTCTCATCGAAATTTTTCGGGTCAACAGTCGCCGAATGGACGTTGGTGAAAATCTTGAACTCATTACTGCACCGCACGTCGTAGCCGTAACTGGACGTACCATAGGAGATGACGCGGCTGCCGGCGGACTCCCGGACCTGGCCTGGCTCGAAGGGCTCGATCATGCCTTCCTGCTCCGCCATACGGCGGATCCACTTATCGGATTTGATACTCATTAACGCGATCTCTCTCTGGTCCGTCGGGGCCGGTCAGATACCGGCCAGGGCTCGGGGCGCCATAGTTTACCCGGGCCGACTGATACTCGCAAAAAGCAACCTGCCCGGCATCTGGCCGGGCAGTCCCGGGCTCAGTCGTCACTCACCGAAATGCTCGGAATCGGCGCGCTGTCATTACGGGCCCGGGTCGACAGACTGGCTGACAGCCGGCGGGCGATATCCCGGTAGCGGCGCGCCACTTCCGAATCAGGCTCCGCCACCACCGACGGCCGGCCGCCATCGGTCTGCTCCCGGATGGTGATGTGCAACGGCAACTGGCCCAGCAGCTGGGTCTGGTAGTCATCGGCGACCCGCTCACCGCCCCCCTGGCCGAACAGGGCCTCTTCGTGGCCGCAGTTACTGCAGATATGAATGCTCATGTTTTCCACAACACCCAGGACCGGCACTTCAACTTTGCGGAACATTTCAATGCCCTTCCGGCAATCCAGCAACGCGATGTCCTGGGGCGTCGTCACGATCACCGCGCCTGTGACCGGGACTTTCTGGGCCAGGGTCAGCTGGATATCACCGGTGCCCGGCGGCATATCGATGACCAGATAATCGAGATCTTTCCAGAGGGTCTGCGTCAGCAGCTGCTGAAGCGCACCACTAACCATGGGGCCACGCCAGACCATGGGCGTTTTCTCGTTGGTCAGGAACGCCATGGACATCGCCTGCACGCCGTGGGCTTCGATGGGCAGAAAGTACTTGTCGCCTTCGGTTTTCGGACGCTGGCCGTCGGGAATACCCAGCATCATGCCCACGCTGGGGCCGTAGATATCCGCATCCAGAATACCAACCCGGGCACCTTCAGCGGCCAACGCCAGCGCCAGGTTCACCGACGTGGTGGACTTGCCAACACCGCCCTTGCCGGAGGCCACCGCAATGATGTTCTTCACCCCGCCCATGGATTCCAGGTCGCGCTGGGCCTTGTGGGCATGAATCCGCTGACTCACGGTAACCGTCGCGCCTGTCACGCCGGCGACGTTCTCCAGTTTGCTGGCGACCACCTGTTGCAGCCCGCCCGCAATGCCGGCGCTGGCGTAGGGTAACTGCACGGAGACGCTGACCTGTCCGCCGGAGTCAACATCCAGCGCCTTTACAGCCCCCAGCTCGTAAAGATCCTTATCCAGATAAGGGTCACGGTATTCGCGTACGGCGGCCTCAAGGGCAGCCCGGGAAATCTCGGCCATGTCTGCTTCGTCCCCTCAGATATCCGGTAAATACGGCAATTTGCCTTCCGGGAAGATGAAAAAACTCGTTCTGGAAGGTATCATTTGTGCCCGTTTCTGACCATACGGAGCTGCCCCTTCAGGGCGCTTTTCCGAAAAGTTCACCCGAGGTTCGGCATCACCATGACGCAAGCGAGCGACAAACAGCGCGATATTCTGGTTACCAGCGCCCTTCCCTATGCCAACGGCCCCATTCATCTGGGTCATCTGCTGGAGTACATTCAGACGGATATCTGGGTGCGTTACCAGAAAATGCGCGGCCACAACTGCTACTACGTTTGCGCAGACGACGCCCATGGCACTGCCATCATGCTGCGGGCTCAGCGGGAAGGCATCACCCCGGAAGAGCTGATTGAGCGGATCCGGGAAGAGCACCAGCAGGACTTTGCCGATTTCAATATTGCGTTCGACAATTATCACTCGACCCACTCCGAGGAGAACCAGCAGTTCTGCGAGTACATCTATCGCAGGATCAAGGACAATGGCAACATTGCGATCCGCCAGATCACCCAGTTCTATGATCCCGAGAAAGAAATGTTCCTGGCGGACCGTTTTATCAGGGGCTCCTGCCCCCGTTGTAAGGCGGACGACCAGTATGGCGATAACTGCGAAGCCTGTGGCGCCACCTATACCCCGGCAGAACTGATCAACCCCCGCTCGGCGGTCTCTGGTGCCACCCCGGTGGAGAAGCAGTCAGAGCATTACTTTTTCAAACTTCCCGAGTTCGAAGGGTTCCTGCGGGAATGGACCCGCAGCGGTACACTTCAGGACCAGGTGGCCAACAAGCTGGCTGAGTGGCTGGACGCGGGCCTGCAGGAATGGGACATCAGCCGTGACAAGCCCTATTTCGGCTTCGAAATTCCGGATGCACCGGGCAAGTATTTTTATGTCTGGCTGGACGCACCCATCGGTTATCTCGCCAGTTTCAAGGATCTGTGCAACCGTACCGATATCGATTTCGAGTTTTTCTGGAAGGAAAACTCCACCGCTGAGGTTTACCACTTTATCGGCAAGGACATCATCAACTTCCACGCCCTGTTCTGGCCGGCGATGCTCCACGACGCCGGTTTCCGTACGCCGACCGCGGTCTGGGCCCACGGTTTTGTGACCGTTAATGGCAAGAAAATGTCCAAGTCCCGGGGCACCTTTATTATGGCCCGGACCTATCTGGACTCTCTGAATCCGGAGTACCTGCGTTATTACTTTGCCGCCAAGCTGACCGCCGGCGTAGACGATATGGACCTGAACCTGGAGGACTTCGCCGCCCGGGTGAATTCCGACCTGGTCGGCAAAGTGGTGAATATTGCCAGCCGCAGCGCCGGCTTTATTACCAAGCGCTTCAACGGTCAACTGGGCAAGGTGACCGAAACAGATCGCCTGAAGACCTTTGTGGATGCCGGCGAGGATATCGCAAACTTCTACGAAACCCGGGAATTCGGCCGTGCCATGCGCCGCATTATGGAACTGGCCGATAGCGCCAACCAGTACGTAAACGATGAACAGCCCTGGGTCGTCGCTAAAGAAGACGGCCAGGATGAAAAGCTGCAGGCCATCTGCACCAACGCCATCAACATGTTCCGCCTGCTGATTACCTACCTTGCCCCTGTACTACCCAAAACCTCAGCGGCGGCGGAAAACTTCCTGAACGCGCCACTGGACTGGAATGACCGGGCGGCGTTGCTGGAAGATCACAACATCAACAAGTTCACCCCGCTGATGAGCCGGGTGGAAATGGCACAGATTGAAAAAATGGTAGAAGCATCGAAGGACGAACTGCCAGCCGCCACCGGTCAGAAAGCAGAGGAATCCGCAGACGACCTTGAACCTATTACGGGGGAAATCGAGTTTGCGGATTTTGCCAAAGTTGACCTGCGGGTGGTGAAAATTGTCAGGGCGGAACAGGTAGAAGGGGCTGACAAGCTTCTCCGCCTCACCCTTGACGTAGGACATGGCCAGCGCAATGTGTTTGCCGGTATAAAATCAGCGTACAGGCCAGAAGACCTTGAAGGCCGGCTGACCGTCATGGTAGCCAACCTCAAACCCCGCAAGATGAAATTCGGTATGTCCGAAGGCATGGTTCTGGCGGCAGGTCCGGGAGGCAAGGACATCTTCCTGCTGTCCCCGGACGCTGGCGCTTCGCCCGGCATGCGAGTGATGTAACGGGTCGTGTCACAGTCGGAGTAAACGGTACCCATGACGGAATATCTGCTGATTCTGGTCAGCACCATACTGGTCAACAACTTTGTGCTGGTCCAGTTTCTCGGGCTGTGCCCCTTTATGGGTGTCTCCGGGAAGCTGGAAACGGCCATGGGAATGTCTCTGGCGACGACCTTTGTGCTGACCCTGGCGTCAATATGCAGCTATCTGGCGTATACCTGGCTGCTGGAACCCCTGGGGCTCACCTTTCTGCGTACCATTACCTTTATTCTGGTGATTGCGGTCGTGGTGCAGTTCACCGAAATGGTGGTACGCAAGACCAGCCCGCTGCTGTACCGGGTGCTGGGTATCTTTCTGCCGCTGATCACTGCCAACTGTGCCGTCCTGGGCGTCGCTTTGCTCAACATCAACAAGAACAACAATTTCGTTGAATCTGTACTCTACGGTTTCGGTGCTGCTGCGGGGTTCTCGCTGGTGCTGGTGCTGTTCGCAGCCATGCGTGAGCGCATTGCGGTCGCCGACGTACCGGTGCCCTTCCGGGGGGCGGCCATTGGTATGATCACCGCGGGTCTGATGTCACTGGCGTTTATGGGCTTCACCGGCCTCGTCAGTGTGTAAGGTCGTTCTTATTATGTGGATAAACGGGCTATGTGGACAGGTATCCTGATCGCCGTAGCGGCACTGGTAGCGCTCGCGATGGTCTTTGGCGCGCTACTCGGCTTCGCCGCCGAGCGCTTTCGCGTGGAGGGCAACCCGCTGGTGGACCAGATCGACGCCCTGCTGCCCCAGACGCAATGCGGGCAGTGCGGTTTTCCCGGCTGCCGCCCCTATGCGGAATCCATCGCGAACGGAGACGCCATCAACAGGTGCCCGCCCGGGGGCGAGTCCACCATCAAGGCGCTGGCCGATCTGCTCGATGTGGAGCCCCAGCCACTGGACGCAGAACATGGCGTAGAACAGGTCCAGCGGGTGGCGGTGATTCGCGAAGACGAGTGTATTGGCTGCACCAAATGCATACAGGCTTGCCCGGTGGACGCCATTCTTGGCGCGGCTAAGCACATGCACACCGTCATCGAGAGCGAGTGCACCGGCTGCGACCTGTGCGTCGAACCCTGCCCGGTGGATTGCATCGATATGATCACCATCGAGCCGGACATCCGCAGCTGGACCTGGCAGCCTCCCCGGTCGACCATAATTGCCACTGATCGTCAGGGGGCCAGTGCCTGATGTCCCAGCTATGGAGTTTCCCCGGCGGTATCCATCCGGCCGAGAACAAGCAACAGTCTACCGGACGTCCGATCCGTAAGGTGGCCCTTCCCAATCGTCTGGTACTGCCCCTGCAACAGCATATCGGCATGCCGGCGGAGCCACTTGTTGAGCCCGGCGAACGGGTACTCAAGGGACAGAAGATCGCCGATGTTAACGACGGTATGGGCGTGCCTGTGCATGCGCCTACTTCGGGCACCATTGTCGCTATTGAGCGTCATCCGGTACCGCATCCGTCAGGCATGGCAGACTGGAGCATAGTACTGGAACCGGATGGTGATGACGCCTGGTGCGAGTTAAGCCCAGTGGCCGACTATCGCAAGCTCGACCGCAGCACCGTGCTGGACCTTATCCGTGACGCCGGGATCAGTGGCATGGGGGGCGCTGGCTTTCCCACCAGTGTCAAACTCAGGCCCCCCAGTGATCGCAAGGTGCACACGCTGATCATTAACGGCGCCGAATGCGAGCCCTATATTACCGCTGACGACATGGCGATGCGGGAGTGGGCCGATGAAATTCAGGGCGGCATCAAGGTCATGTCCTGGATACTGCGCCCGGAACGCTGCGTGATTGCCATCGAAGATAACAAACCCGAAGCCATCGATGCTATGCGCAAGGCGGCAGAAGGCACACAGACAGAAGTGGTGGTGATCCCGACGAAATATCCGTCCGGGGGCGAAAAACAGCTGATCCAGATTCTAACCGGTATGGAAGTGCCCAGTGGCGGTATTCCCGCGGACATTGGCGTGATGTGCCAGAACATCGGCACCGCCCTGGCCGTGTTCCGGGCCATCAGCCTGGGCCAGCCCCTGGTTTCCCGTATTACCACGGTGTCCGGAGAAGCCGTCGCTGACGCGGGCAACTTTGAAACCCTGATCGGCACGCCGGTCCGGCATCTGCTGGAGCAGGCCGGGCTCCAGGAGGATCGTGTGCAGCGACTCATTCTGGGCGGCCCAATGATGGGCTATACCCTTGGCGATACGTCGGTGCCGGTCATCAAGACCACCAACTGCCTGATCGCCGCCACCGCCCGTGAACTTCCCGCTCCGCCCCCGGAACAGCCCTGCATCCGCTGCGGCATGTGCGCCGAAGTCTGCCCCATGGAGCTACTGCCCCAGCAGCTGTTCTGGCACGCCAAAGCCCAGGACTTTGACCGGGCCGAGCATCTGAACCTGTTTGACTGCATTGAATGCGGCGCCTGCTCCTGGGTCTGCCCCAGCGCCATCCCGCTGGTTCAGTACTACCGGTACGCCAAGGGCGAAATCCGTACCCAGCAGGCGGAGCAGCGCAAGGCAGACCGCGCCAGGGATCGTTTTGAAGCCCGTCAGGAAAGACTGGAGCGAGAGCAGGAAGAAAAAGAACAACGCCGTCAGGAACGGGCCCGGGCCGCGGCCGAGGCCCAGAAGAAAAAACAGGCCGAAGCCGAAAAAGCCGTTGCCACCGGCGCAACTGATGACGAACGCTCAGCCCGGGCGGCAATGGTGCAACAGGCGCTGGAGCGCAAAAAGGCGGCACCTGCGGTCGCCGTCGACACTGGAACGGCAGCGGACAAGCCGGATATCGAAGCGCTGGAGAAACAACTTACCCAGGCACAGGGCAAACTGGAGACCATGGAAAGCATGCTGGAAGATGCCAGGGCTGCCCAGGGCGACAATGTGGACAAACTGGAACGGGCAGTGGCAAAGAACGTGGATCGTGTAAAACGCGCTGAACAGGCGCTGGCAGAGGCCCGTAAGCAGCTTGAGACGGAGACACGCCCATGAGCCTGGTGCAGCAGTCCTCGCCCCATGCCCATGGTGCGCGGCCCACCTCACACATCATGCTGCTGGTTATGCTCGCAGCCCTTCCGGGCCTGCTGGCCCAGACCTGGTTCTTCGGCTGGGGTAACCTTATCAATGTCGTCTGGTGCATTCTGCTGGCGCTGGCGGCAGAATCAGCGATGCTCTGGTTTCGTGGCAAGCCGGTTGCGTTCTTTCTGCGGGATAACACAGCAGCCGTGACGGGGCTGCTGCTTGGACTCTCGTTGCCGCAGCTGACCCCCTGGTGGGTCTCGGCAGTCGCGGTCATCTCCGCGATCGTGTTGGCGAAGCAGCTCTATGGCGGGCTCGGAGCCAATCCCTTTAACCCTGCCATGGTGGGTTATGCCCTGGTGCTGGTGTCGTTTCCGGTGGCCATGACCACCAACTGGGCCAGTGCGGTCACGCTGCCCGCAGCGCCCGGTTTAGGTGAAACCCTGGGGGCCATTTTCGGAAATGCCCAGACCACCGTCGACGGGTGGACCATGGCGACGCCACTGGATGAGTACAAGCACAAGATCGTCAGCCATACGTCAACAGAGGTACTGTTGCACCCGACCTTCGGCGAAGGGGTGGCGAAGGGCTGGGAATGGGTTAACGGCGCTTTCCTGCTGGGTGGTCTGGCCCTGATTGCCCTGCGGATCATTACCTGGCACATTCCGGTGAGCCTGCTGGCAGCCATGGGACTGATGAGCCTGGCCTTTGGCACCAATGCGGATCAGTACGCGCCGTTGAGCCTTCACCTGCTCGCCGGCGGAACCATGCTGGGGGCCTTCTTTATCGCTACCGACCCGGTATCCGCAGCCACCAGCCACCAGGGCAAGCTGATTTACGGCGCCTGTATTGGTGTGCTGATCTACCTCATCCGCAGTTGGGGCGGTTATCCCGATGCGGTGGCGTTCAGTGTGTTACTGATGAATTTCGCGGCACCTTTTATCGACCATTACACCCCGCCGCGCACCTACGGGCACCATAAGCCCCGGCGGGGCGTACCGGGAAGGACAGGGTAATGGCAGCACTGGCAGAGTCCATCCGGCGCAGCGCTATCGGCCTGGGGCTGTTCGCAGTGATTACCGGCGGCACCATTGCTGTAACCCAGCATCTGACAGCCGATCGCATTGAAGTCCAGCGAGCCCGTGCCGAGGCTGCGGCGCTTTATGAGATTATCCCTGAATCCGCTCACGACAATGATCTGCTCAACGCGATCGTCACGCTGCCGGAAAGCAGTCTCCCGTCGATTCGCGGACCTGTGCTGGCAAGGGTTGCCAGTCGCCATGGCGAACCCATGGGACTGATCCTGCCGGTGACTGCCCCGGACGGCTATTCCGGCGACATCCATCTGCTGGTGGGCATTGCTCTGACAGGTGAGATTCTCGGCGTCCGGGTGACTGGCCATAAGGAAACCCCTGGATTAGGCGATGCCGTTGAAGTGAAAAAATCGGACTGGATTCTGTCCTTCGATGGGCGCTCTCTGAAAAACCCCGAACCCCTACAATGGAATGTCAGGAAAAATGGCGGCGTGTTCGATCAGTTCACCGGCGCCACCATTACACCGCGGGCTGTGGTGAGAGCTGTCGAAGAAGCACTGACCTATTTTGAGGAGAATCGGCAGGCAATCATGGCCCGTGCCGAGGCCCTGGTCACTGAGCAAGCGCCGTACGATGCCCGGCACCCCTCGGAACAGGAGCAGCACTGATATGAGCACCAAGAGCAGCCGGGAAATCATACAGGATGGTCTCTGGCGCAATAACCCGGCCCTGGTCCAGGTACTGGGGCTGTGCCCTCTGCTGGCTGTGACCAGTACGGTGGTCAACGCCCTGGGTCTGGGCATAGCCACCATGCTGGTACTGATGGGGTCGAATCTGGCCGTGTCCCTGATCCGCAACTTTGTTTCGGATTCAGTGCGGCTACCCGCCTTTGTCATGATCATCGCGTCGTTCGTGACCTGTGCCGAGCTGCTGATGCAGGCCTTTACCTACGAGCTCTATCAGATTCTTGGCATTTTCATTCCGCTTATCGTTACCAACTGCACGATCCTGGGCCGGGCAGACGCGTTTGCCTCCAAAAACAGACCGGTCCCGGCGGTGCTGGACGGCACCATGATGGGCCTGGGCTTTCTGGTCGTACTGGTACTGCTGGGGGCTATGAGAGAACTGATCGGACAGGGCACGCTTTTCGTCGATATGCACCTGCTGTTGGGGCCCATGGCAGCGGACTGGACCCTGCATGTCTTCCGGGATTACCCGGATGTTCTCTTTATGATCCTGCCACCGGGCGCTTTCGTTGGGCTGGGCCTGCTGATCGCCCTGAAGAACGGTATCGATAACCAGCTGGATGCACGCCGCAAGGCCCGGACGGAAACCACCGTTACTGCCGGCAGCAAACGTGTTCGGGTAACCGGTAACATTTCCTGATGTGAGCACATAGCGGTATTCATGAATAAACAGAAGCGGATTGAGATCTTCAGTCGCCTGCGGGAGGCCAATCCCGAGCCCACCACCGAGCTGAACTACAGCTCACCGTTTGAGCTGCTGATTGCCGTAATCCTGTCGGCCCAGGCAACGGATGTCGGCGTCAACAAGGCCACGGCCAGACTTTTCCCGGTAGCCAACACGCCTGAAGCCATCCTGGCCCTGGGTGTCGACGGGCTGAAGGAGTACATCAAGACTATCGGCCTGTTTAACAGCAAGGCTGAAAACGTTATCAAGACCTGTCGGATATTGATTGAGCAGCACGACAGCCAGGTACCTGATACGCGGGAAGCACTCGAAGCGCTACCCGGAGTCGGCCGGAAAACGGCAAACGTGGTCCTTAACACGGCCTTCGGACAGCCGGCAATGGCGGTGGATACCCATATCTTCCGGGTATCGAACCGCACTGGCATAGCCCCGGGAAAAAACGTACTGGAAGTGGAAAAACGCCTGATGCGGCTGGTGCCAAAAGAGTTCCTGATGGACGCCCATCACTGGCTGATCCTGCACGGCCGCTACACCTGTACCGCGCGCAAGCCAAAATGCGGATCCTGCCTTATCGAAGATCTGTGTGAGTTCAAACAGAAACGGGACTATCTGGACTGATCCTGAACAGAGCCAGCGCCGGGGGCGGCACTGGCTCCGTGCGCTCACAGCCCCAGCATCTCCTTCTTGAGTCCACCCTGGGCCGGATCATGACCGATCCAGATGCCAAACAGAGCTTCCTTGAAGCGGCGGTCGCCAATGGTATCCCCCAGTTCCCCATTCTTGATGACCTGTACGCCTTCGTCGGGTACATACACCAGATCAAACACATCGCCTTCACTGATCTCACTGGCAAACACGGTCAGCAACTGGTCGACTTCCCGCTGAATGGGGCCCAGGTTGCCACCGGTGGCTTTCTTAAAACCGTCCAGCGTCGCTTCCGTCATGTTGTCACTGTTGATGCGCCCGGAAGTCACATGCAGAGCAAGGGCCTGGGGCTCATCCGCTTCGAGTATGGCACCGGCATCGGTGGAAGGTTCGCGCAAATACAGAGCCGCCACGTACAGCTTGACGAAAAATCGCGAACGCGCACCGGCACCGTTGAGTGTCAGTGTCTCTCCCCCAACGTTCAGCGTATCCCGGACTTCGATGCCACTGACTTCTGCCGCACTGGCACTGGTGGCCAGAGCCATCGCCAGACCAAGCCCCATGATTACCGCCGCCATTCGTTTTAGCATTGCGCACTCCTGATTATGGTTATTGTATTCCCGATGACGGGAGTCATCTTATTGTAGCCGAACGCCGCCGGTCCCGACCGTGGTGCTCCAGAAATAACAAAGCCGGCCCCGAGGGGCCGGCTTTCAACCGCTTCTGGTCAAGGACTACTCAAACAGCAGACCGCTGGTCAGTCCTTCTTTCTCCAGGATTTCCCGCAGGCGTCGCAGGGCCTCCACCTGGATCTGACGCACCCGCTCCCGGGTGAGGCCGATCTCCTGACCTACCTCTTCCAGAGTACAGGTCGGATAGCCCCGTAAGCCGAAGCGCCGGGCCAGGACTTCCTGCTGCTTGTCGCTCAGCTGGTCGATCCACTCCTCCAGGCAAGCACACAGGTTATCATCCTGGAGCAGGTCCGCCGGATCACTGGCACCTTCATCCGCCACGGTGTCGAGCAGGGACTTCTCGCCACCGGGGCCAATGGGGGTGTCCATGGACGCAACCCGCTCATTCAGTCCCAGCATACGCTCGACGTCGCTGACCGGTTTGCCCACTTTCTGCGCAATCTCTTCCGCTGACGGCTCATGGTCCAGCTTCTGGGTCAACTCCCGCGCCGCTCGCAGGTACAGATTGAGCTCCTTGACCACATGGATGGGCAGCCGAATGGTACGGGTCTGATTCATGATCGCCCGTTCAATGGTCTGGCGAATCCACCAGGTGGCGTAGGTTGAGAAGCGGAATCCGCGCTCAGGATCAAACTTTTCAACCGCCCGGATCAGGCCAAGGTTACCCTCCTCGATCAGATCCAGCAGCGTCAGGCCCCGATTGACGTAGCGCCGGGCAATCTTCACCACCAGGCGAAGGTTGCTCTCAATCATGCGCTTGCGACCCGCCTCTTCGCCCTTTCGGGCCAGACGCGCGAAATACACTTCTTCTTCCGGAGTGAGCAGTGGCGAGAAGCCGATCTCATTGAGATAAAGCTGGGTCGCATCTAGCTGCTTCTGGGCACCAAAATAACGGTCGTGAGGGGTAAAGCCCGTATCGTCCGTCCGGGCTTTTGTAGTGGTCGCTACTGGCGTCTCAACATCGTCGTCCGTTTCTTCTACATCGGCAACACGATCGATGATCATCTCTTCTTCTGCAGACATAACTCTTGCCCCGCCTATCAAATGATCCTGTCGGCATGCTCCGGGCTCAGGGTTCTGGACACCCCCGGGCCTTGCCGGATGTCTGCCCACGGTTTTTTCTTGTGGTGGGCTCGCTTTTTCTTTCCTGAATTCAGGTCATTTCTCGTTCTGGCCAGCCGGGTAACGACTGACCGCTTTGCTTGTTGTTGTTATCCGAGCTCGACGTCGGTCTGATGCAATGGGTTGTGGCCTGTAATATTTACGCCTCCTTGCTTTCGTTTTTACCGATTTGCTGAAGGAACCGATCCTTCAGCGCCGTGGCAGGTAGGGTAACGGGTCCACCGGATTACCATTCCTGCGTATTTCGAAGTGAAGCTTCTCCCGGTCCGTTCCGGTATTGCCTAACTCGGCAATGGTCTGGCCCTGCTTCACGTCCTGCCCCTCACTCACCAGAATTCGCCGGTTATGCGCGTAGGCGCTGAGGTAATGCTCGTTGTGGTTGATGATGATCAGATTGCCGTATCCCAGCAGCCCGTTCCCGGCATACACGACATTGCCATCCGCTGCTGCTTTTACTGGATCTCCTGATTTCCCGGCAATATCAATACCCTTATTGACTTTTCCACCTGTTGAAAAATTTGCAATTACTGTACCAACATGAGGCCAGCGCCAATTGATATTCGATACGGTCTGGGTCTGGCGGGAGACATCCACGGCAGGATCGGGCTTGCGGGTAACCCTGGGAGAAGGCTGGGGTGCGGGCTGGGTTTTTGGCGGAGGGCTGGGCCGGTTAGCGGTGGCTGGCGGCCGGGGGGACGATGCAACCCGGGCGCCGCCACTGGGGATCGTGCCTCTCCGGTCGAGCCGGATAACTTGGCCAGGGTAAATATTGTAGGGGGCCGAAATACCATTGGCATTGCCCAGTTCGCGGTAGTCCCGTCCATATCGCCAGGCGATGCTGTACAACGTATCACCGCGGTCTACCACATGACGCCCCCAGTACACGGGCGGGTTGTAGGCGTTATCACCATAGATAGCGGAAGTGTTACAACCAGAGATCCCGGCTAGCGTGACCAGCGCGAGAAACGCCCATACCATTAACCGCCTCCGGCTCCTGTGGCGGGAGGATCGGGAGCATCGGCTCATGGATGGCTTGCGAGATATATAAATCACAGATATATCAGTATCGCTGTTATTTCTATTTCATATTTTCAGCTTAACATGGATTAAATGCTGATCCGCTAAATTATTAATTTCTTACAGTTTTTGTACATATTCGAGAGTTACCGAAGCAGGACAGTATGTTACGTAAAGAAACATCAACCTCGAAAAAGTAACACTCATCTCAATGTTCTGGTGACGCTCATCACAGCCTTGTCTCTGGAACCCGTCGATATTGGCGACTCGCTCACACATTAACCGGAGCCGCCATATCGTTTCCCGATCGCCGGTGAGCGAGCCACTCTCCACCCAGTACCACCGCAATCCCCAGAGCCAGCGCCACCACAGCAACCAGTACCTGTGCCGAGTCCCCTGTTATCTCTGCATATCGCATGGGCGAGATACTGACCTGCTCCATGGGGACGCGGGCACCACTTGAATCCGTACGCCAGGCCAGCACTTCCTGCCATGGCCAGACCCGGTTCAGGGCACCGATCATGAAGCCGGTCAACAGGGCGAGAACTCCATCGTGGGCCTTACGCAGTATCCACCCCAGAAGCCGCGCAAAACTCAACAAACCTACTGCACATCCACTTGCAAAAATAAGCATGGTGAACACATCAAAATCACCGACCGCGGCCAGTACCGGTGCGTACATGCCAAGGACCAGCAGCACAAAACTTCCCGACAGACCCGGCAGTATCATAGCGCAGATTGCGATAGCGCCTGACCAGAAGAACACCCAGGCATTCGGTTCGACCTGGCCGGCAGTAAGGGTGGTTATCCACCAGGCGATACCCGTCCCGGCCACCAGGGGAACCAGATGCCAGGCACGAGGCATATTGAGCTGACCGAGAACATGCCAGACCGAGGCCAGGATTAATCCAAAGAAGAAGCTCCACATGGCCACCGGATAGGTCTCAATGGCCCAGGTAATCAGATTGGCAAAAGCGGCAATACTGGTCAGGATGCCGCTCAAAAGCACGACCAGAAACGTCCCGTCGATCCGGTTCCAGAAGCGCCGTATCCGTCCTCTGAGCAATTCATGCAGAACGGCTGTTGGTATCGCAGCGATGGCGCCCAGCAGACGAAAATAGATACCCGTAATAAACGCCACCGTGCCGCCGGATACCCCTGGCACTACATCGGCGGCGCCCATAAGGGCACCCCGAACAAAAACGCCACCATATTGCCGAAATCGCTTCAACGTACCATGCCCCCCAATAACGGAACGAAACGCACCGGTTCAATCTCTTCCTGATGGAACCGGTCCCCCTCCCTGGTGATTTTTACCAGCATCTGTTTCTCTTCACCGACGGGAATCACCATCACTCCGCCATCGGCCAGCTGATCCAGCAGTTCCGGCGGTATAACCCGTGGGGCTGCGGTTACGATGATGCCGTCGAACGGCCCCCGGTCAGGCCATCCTACAGGCTCCCCGCCAAGCCGTAGCATGACATTGCGAAGCTTTAACAGATCCAGCCGGTGGCGGGCTTTGTCCTGGAGCCCCTTTATCCGTTCAACGGTGAACACCTCATCGGACAGCCGGGCCAGAATCGCCGTCTGGTAACCAGAACCGGTGCCGACTTCCAGAACTTTCGATGGGCTCGCACTCAACAGCACTTCTGTCATGCGGGCAACGATATAGGGTTGCGATAACGTCTGGTTATAACCAATAGGCAGCGCTGTGTCTTCGTATGCCCGATGGGCCAGGGCTTCATCAAGAAATATATGGCGTGGCACGTCCTCCATCACGCTGAGTACCTGTTCATCGCGGATGCCCGCTTCCCGTAAACGCTGAATCAGCCTCAGCCGGGTACGCCGGGAGGTCATGCCAATGCCGTCCATCGCCACCATCAGTACGCGGCCTCCACCCAGTCTCTCAGAGACATCAGTGAGTCATGGCGGGTCATATCAATATGGACGGGTGTGATCGAAATGTAATTCTGACTGATGGCGTGGAAATCCGTGCCTGGCCCCGCGTCAGCTCCGTCGCCTGCAGCGCCGATCCAGTAGCGCGCCCGCCCGCGGGGGCACGTCATGGGCACGGCGCCCTCAGCCCGGGCCCGGTGGCCGAGGCGGGTTACCTGGAAGCCAGCGACCTGCTCCCAGGGCACATCAGGCACGTTTACGTTAAGGATGCAGCGCCCGCCCAGATCCGGCCAGTCGTCCCGCTGCAGCAGTATCCGCACAGCCCGAGCCGCGGTTTCATAATGGAGGTGACCGTTATTGACCAGCGATACTGCAATCGCTGGCAGCCCCAGATGACGACCCTCCGTCGCAGCCGCAACCGTGCCGGAGTAGATAATGTCATCCCCCAGGTTGGCATGGGTGTTGATGCCCGACACAACACGATCAAAGGGCTTATCGAACAGGCCATTCACCGCCAGGTGAACACAGTCTGTGGGTGTACCATCAATGGAATGGAAGCCACCCGGCTGCCGATCCACGGTAAGCGGACGGTTCAGGGTCAGGGAGTTGCTGGCGCCGCTGTGGTCGCGATCCGGAGCCAGCACCTCCATGTCCGCAATTCCTTCCAGCCCCGCATGCAGGGCTGCCAGTCCCGGGGAAAGCACCCCGTCATCGTTCGACAGCAAGATACGCACGATTTCCAGCCTCTCCGAATAGATTCTGGCGACTCACCGCCATTTTCATAAACGATGAGGAATTCTAACGGATAAAACCGGTTATTTCTGTCACCAGCGAGAATTTCTGATCAGAGCCTGCGTCAGAAAACTGTCGAACTCACCCGGGTTCCTTCAGATTCAGCACGGACGCCAGCAGGGTGGTGGCATATTCGCCGGGAAGAAGTGTGAAGGAGAGGTCCAGCCAGCGATGATCACCGGACCCTGAAATGGACCAGTGCAGCTCATCGGCATGCAGTACCAGTGGCCGCCTGGCCGGGCTCATGCGGGTACTGCTGAACACGGCTGCCATTTGGGGGTGGCGTGCGACGACGGTTCGCTCCAGTTCACCCTGCTCCCCTGTCGCGAGGGTTCCGCCATCGCCCCATAAAGGACCGGTTGGCTGCTCTCCGGGCTCGCCTTCCAGTGGTTGGTTCCAGTCGCCCCGGGCCACCCGCTCGGCCAGTACTTCATTGAACAGCCAGGAGCGGGCTGCGGAAAAGTAGATTCCTTCCTGCTTGTCCATGCTCCGCCGACCCCCGCGCCGCCGCGCAGGCTTTTCAACCGGGGCTATCGCCTGATCGAGATTAGCGCCCTGATGACCAAAACGCTGGCGTCCGAAATAGTTGGGACAGCCGTCCCGCTGAAGCGCCTCCAGGCGCTGCTGAATCTCGCCGGTATCGCCCGTGAGCTGGCGCAGCCGGATATCAAATCGGTTCGCCTGGTGTTCGCCGTTACGAAGCTTCCGATGGTATCGGGCCACCGCCAGCACCTTCCAGTTGTCATACTGGCCCTGCAAGGCCTGCAGGAAATCGGT
>CAZHAY010000009.1:0-10247 GCA_964530545.1 uncultured Marinobacter sp. | reverse complement strand
CCGCCAGCACCTTCCAGTTGTCATACTGGCCCTGCAAGGCCTGCAGGAAATCGGTGTCGCTGGTCTCCTGGCCCGGTCGCTGCACACTGAACCATTGTCGCGTCGCCGCATTGCGATCCTTGAGACCACAATACCCCACGCCCCGGCTTCCGCAGCCCGCCAGGCGGCCCATCTCGCCGGCAACCCAGGCGGTGTTATCACCGGTCTTCTCGAGATAGATCAGCAGATGCTCGCCCTGCCCCGGCACCGGAACCGCTTCCGTGAGCACCTCCGTACGGGAGGCCGCGGCAACGCCCTCAAGATCGAGAATCTCCGTCACCTGGAAGTCGTCTGCAACGGACTTGAGCACGCCGGTGCCAACCGGCCCGCTGCCCGCCGGCCATGGCCAGTCAAGCCGCCAGCGGCTCATGAGGAAGTGTGCCTCAGCAGGCAGATGGCGTGGCAGGCAATACCTTCCCGGCGCCCGACAAAGCCCAGTTTTTCCGTGGTGGTTGCCTTTACGCTGACGCGGTCCAGCGGCATACCCAGGTCCTCCGCCATATTCTGGCGCATGGCGGCCACATGGGGTGCTATGCGGGGTGCCTGGGCCAGGATCGTACTGTCAATATTGACCACTTCCAGCCCCTGCTCGCCAATCCGCCGGTGCACTTCCCGCAGTAACACCCGGCTGTCAGCTCCTTCCCATTCATCACTGGTATCGGGAAAGAGGTGGCCGATGTCCCCCAGGGCCGCAGCGCCCAGCAGGGCATCCGCCACGGCGTGCAATAACACGTCGCCGTCAGAATGGGCTTTCAGACCCTGGTCGTGGGGAATTCGCACTCCGCCGATAATGACTTCATCGCCATCACAGAACGCATGAACATCAAAGCCCTGACCTATTCGCATTGCAGCTGCCTCTGTAAAACCGTGTCAGTTCCCGGCCTGACGGGCCAGGATAAACTCTGCCAACACCAGATCTTCAGGAACGGTGATCTTGATATTGTCGGCACGCCCGGCCACAACCCGGGGCCGCCAGCCGGCCCGCTCCATGGCTGAGGCTTCGTCAGTGATTGCATCCGACTGGTCCTTTAACCCCTGTTGCAGTGCCGCAAACAGATCCCCGAAACGGAACATCTGAGGCGTAAATGCCCGCCACAGCCGGCTCCGGTCCGGGGTTGCCAGTATCCCATCGGTGCCGGGTGCCACTTCCTTGATAGTATCGGAAACCGGCGCTGCCAGCAGGCCACCGCAGCTGTCGTTCGCGAGGTGATCCCGAAGCCTCACGACGTCATCCCTGTGAACACAGGGTCGCGCCACGTCATGCACCAGCACCCAGTCGTTGTCCCGGGCCCGGCCCCGCAAGTGTTGCAGCGCTGCCATCACCGAATCGGCCCGCTCACCGCCACCGTCACAGGTTTCGATAAACGTGTCACCTGAACTGCGCGCCGTCTGCCACCACTGGTCCTTGCGATGTAACGGAACAACACAGCCCGCCCAGCCACCGCAAGCCAGAAGTCGCTCCAGGGTTACGTCAACAAGATAGCGGCCGCTCAGGGTGAGGTATTGCTTGGGAAGGTCGGACTGCATGCGCTGGCCGATCCCGGCCGCCGGTACAACCAGCCAGAAGACGTGGGCGTTCATGGGTACAACTTCTGTGACAGGGTCTGTGACAAGCCCGCTCAGGGTTCCACGACCAGGAAGAAGGACTCGTCTTCATGGATCAGGCCCAGGTTCTTGCGAGCGCGTTCTTCCACCGCCCCCTGGCCGGACCCCAGATTCCGAACCTCGGCATAGAGGCGCTCGTTACGGGCTGCCAACTCGGCGTTTTCCGCCCGCTGCTCGGCAATCGTCTCGCTCAGGCTCCAGACCTGGGCATAACTGCCTTCCCCTACCCACAGGCGGACCTGGAGCAGAACAATCAGTATGACCATGATGGACCAGAGCACTTTCATGACGTTTTTCCGTAATTTCCCTTTCGCGGACTCATCGGAAGGCTGCCGGTACGGAATGCTCCGACCGACAGCCCCGAAAGTCTAGCTCAGTCCTCTGCTGGATGCACGGACTGCCGGCGGGCCGTTCAGCCCTGGCCCTTGATTTCCTTAAGGCCCCGGTAAGGTGCCCTGCCTTGCAGCTCCTCCTCGATACGGAGCAACTGGTTGTACTTGGCAACCCTGTCGGAACGACACAGGGAGCCGGTCTTGATCTGGCCGGCGCAGGTGGCCACGGCAAGATCAGCGATGGTGGTGTCTTCGGTCTCCCCAGAGCGATGGGAAATCACCGCCGTATAACCCGCTTCCTGGGCCATGCGGATCGCATCCAGTGTTTCCGACAGGCTGCCAATCTGATTGAACTTGATCAGGATGGAGTTGGCAACGCCTTTATCAATTCCTTCTTTCAGGATGCTGGTGTTGGTCACAAACAGGTCGTCACCCACCAGTTGTACCTTGCTGCCCAGCTTGTCAGTCAACACTTTCCAGCCTTCCCAGTCGGCCTCGTCCATGCCGTCCTCAATGGATACAATGGGATACCGCTCGCACAGTCCCGCCAGATAGTCAGCGAAGCCGGCGGAATCGAAGGTCTTGCCTTCGCCGGTGAGCTGATACTGACCGTCCCGGTAGAATTCGGAAGAGGCGCAGTCGAGGGCCAGGGTTATATCGCTGCCCAGCTTGTAACCGGCGTTTTCGATCGCCTCCTGGATGGCCGCCAGAGCCGCCTCATTGGATGGCAGGTTCGGCGCAAAGCCGCCTTCGTCACCGACCGCCGTGTTCAGACCCTGCTTCTTGAGCACGGATTTCAGGCTGTGGAAGATCTCCGTGCCAATCCGCAGTGCTTCAGCAAAGTTTTTTGCGGCTACTGGTTGAACCATGAACTCCTGAATATCCACGTTGTTGTCGGCGTGCTCACCGCCATTGAGGATATTCATCATGGGTACCGGCATGGAGTATTGCCCCGCCGTGCCGTTAACGTCGGCAATGTGTTCGTACAAAGGCTTGCCAAGGGACGCTGCCGCCGCCTTGGCAGCTGCCAGGGACACCGCCAGAATGGCATTGGCACCCAGCCGGGCCTTGTTCTCAGTACCGTCCAGGTCGATCATGATCTGGTCGAGGGAACGCTGATCTGCGCTGTCCTTGCCTACCAGGGCATTACGGATATCACCGTTGACCGCCGCGACAGCCTTGGTAACACCCTTGCCCAGATAACGGCCGTTGTCCTGGTCGCGAAGTTCGAGGGCTTCCCGGGAGCCGGTCGAGGCTCCGGACGGTGCACAGGCCCGGCCGACAACGCCATCTTCCAGAATGACATCGGCTTCCACCGTCGGGTTACCGCGGGAATCCAGGACCTCACGGGCCTTGATATCAGCGATCTTGGTCATGCTTTTCTATCTCCAGATAGTGTCTGACTTAAAGAAACCTTCAAAACAATGGCCTTGCCAGGGCAACTTCAGGCCGTGTCCAGGGGTGCAAAACCTTTCACCAGCTCATCCATCGCTTTCATCTGCTTCAGGAACGGCTCCAGCTGGCTGAGGCGCAACGCGCAGGGTCCGTCACAAAGCGCCTTATCAGGATCCGGATGGGCTTCCAGGAACAGGCCCGCCAACGCCTGGGACATGCCTGCCAGGGCCAGATCGCCCACCTGCGCACGGCGCCCGCCGGCGGAATCCGCCCGGCCACCGGGCATCTGCAGGGAATGGGTAACATCGAAAAATACCGGAACCCCAAGGTCTTTCATCTGACGGAAGCCCAGCATGTCGACCACCAGATTGTTGTAACCGAAACTGGTACCCCGCTCGCACAGAATCACCCGGTCGTTACCGGCTTCCTCGCACTTGCGGATGATATGGGCCATCTCATGGGGCGCCAGGAACTGGGCCTTTTTGATGTTGATCACCGCGCCGGTCTTTGCCATGGCGACGACCAGATCAGTCTGGCGGCTCAGAAAGGCCGGCAACTGAATAATGTCACACACTTCAGCGGCGGGCTCGGCCTGCCAGGGTTCATGCACGTCGGTGAGTATCGGGACCCCATACCTGGCTTTGATATCGGCCAGCAGTTGCAGGCCGGCCTCCAGGCCGGGCCCGCGGAAGGAGTTGACGGAAGAGCGGTTGGCCTTATCGAAGGAGGCCTTGAATACGTACGGAATGCCCAGTCGCCGGGTGATGTCCACATAGGCGTCAGCGACTTCAAAGGCCAACTCCCGGGACTCCAGCACGTTCATGCCGCCAAACAGCACGAACGGCTGATCGTTGGCGATGGTGAGGTCCGCAACGTTGAGCGTAGATTGGGCCATGGCCGCGATGTCCTTCTCGGGTGGTGGCCGGGCAGTCAGCGCCCGGCGTGATTCAGGGCTGCCTCCACGAAGCCGGTGAACAGCGGATGGCCGTCGCGGGGCGTGGATGTGAATTCAGGGTGAAACTGACAGGCCACAAACCAGGGGTGATCCGGCACCTCCACCACTTCGACCAGCCTGCCATCGGTAGAACGACCGGCGACACGCAGCCCGGCCTGCTCCAGCTGCGGCACAAAGTGGTTGTTGACCTCATAACGGTGGCGATGGCGCTCGCGAATGATCGGTTTGCCATAGCACTGACTGATGGTCGAGCCTTCCGTCAGAACGCAGTCCTGGGCGCCCAGGCGCATGGTGCCGCCGATATCGGATTCCTCGGTACGCTCTTCCCGCTTGCCGCTGGCGTCCAGCCAATCGGTGATCAGGCCGACCACCGGCGCGGTTGAGTTTTCGCGGAATTCCGTCGAGTGTGCATCTGCAAGCCCGGCGATATTCCGTGCGTATTCAATCACCGCCACCTGCATGCCCAGACAGATACCCAGGTAGGGTACCTTGTTTTCCCGGGCGTACTGCACCGTCCTTATCTTGCCTTCCACACCCCGCTCGCCGAACCCACCGGGCACCAGAATTGCGTCGGCTTTTTCCAGCACGCCGGTGCCATTGCGCTCAATGTCTTCAGAGTCGATGTATTCAATCTTGACCCGGGTACGGGTCTTGATGCCGGCATGCAGCAGGGATTCGATCAGGGATTTGTAGGCATCCAGCAGCTCCATATACTTGCCGACCATGGCGATGGTCACTTCCTGCCGGGGGTTGGTGATAGCATCCACCACGGCGTCCCATTCGCTCAGATCCGCCTTGCCGCATTTCAGGCCGAAGCGTTCGATAACCAGCTCATCCAGCCCGAAACCATGGAGCATTCTTGGAATCGCGTAGATGGACTTCGCATCCTGCAACGGAATAACCGCCCGCTCTTCCACGTTGGTGAACAGGGCGATCTTGCGACGGGAACCGGAGTCCACCTCGTACTCTGACCGGCACAGCAGGATATCGGGCTGCAGGCCGATGGAGCGCATTTCCTTCACGGAATGCTGGGTGGGCTTGGTTTTGATCTCGCCGGCGGTGGCAATGTAGGGCACCAGGGTCAAGTGCATGAACAGCGCGCGCTGGGGCCCGACCTCCACCTTTAGCTGACGGCAGGCTTCCAGGAACGGCAGGGATTCAATGTCGCCCACGGTACCGCCGATTTCCACCAGCGCCACGTCAACACCGGCGGCTCCCTCTACAACCCGGCGCTTGATCTCATCGGTGATATGGGGAATGACCTGAACCGTGCCACCGAGATAATCACCACGACGCTCCTTGCGGATGACTTCTTCGTAAACCCGGCCAGTGGTGAAGTTATTGCGGCGGGTCATCGGGGTACGGATAAAGCGCTCGTAGTGGCCCAGATCCAGATCGGTTTCGGCACCGTCTTCGGTAACGAAGACCTCACCGTGCTGAAACGGGCTCATGGTGCCAGGGTCTACGTTGATATAGGGGTCCAGCTTGAGAATGGTGACCTTCAGGCCGCGGGCTTCAAGGATGGCTGCCAGGGAAGCAGACGCGATCCCTTTCCCCAAAGAGGACACAACACCGCCGGTGACGAAAATATAACGCGTCATGCAGATTCCGTGATTGTCAGGTTCAGTAAAGGAGGGAGATTGTCATCTCAAGATGGGACGCCAGATTATCAGAAAGCCCTCCGCTGCTCAATCCGGACGCCCTGTTATTTGCGTCTTTTTCGGAACGTCCGTCTCTCGTCGGACGGTCAGCCTTTCGGTGCCGCTGTCTTGCCACAGATCGCCCACCGCCACCAGCTCGTCCCGGCAATAGATCAGCGGCAACCGTTCCCTTTCCCAGGGCGGCACCCCCTGTTCCTGAAGCCACTTTTTCAGGGCCCTGGCCGGCCCGCCGGGATACAGGCGAACACGCTCCCCCCCCTCTCGGTGAGTCAGACGGAAACGGTTCGCGGGCTCATCCGGCGCCGCAC
The DNA here is from genome assembly GCA_964530545.1 of uncultured Marinobacter sp. Taxonomy (GTDB): domain Bacteria; phylum Pseudomonadota; class Gammaproteobacteria; order Pseudomonadales; family Oleiphilaceae; genus Marinobacter. The sequence continues at coordinate 3,952 of CAZHAY010000009.1, read as the reverse complement.
TGGCGGACAGATGAATGGTGAATTCACCATCGCGCAACGGCTCACCCGGCACCAGAATCTGGTCTGCCGCCACCGGACCGGGAAACCGATGGATCCGGTAAATATGGTCCCGAAAACGTCGTAAGGCAAACCGGGCGCCGTTGATTTCCGGCATGGTGTCCGGCGCAGCGTTCAGCATGGCGTCCAGTTCTTCATCCGAAACCGGACGGTGGCGCTCACTCCCCAGCCACCATTGCAACAGATTACGCTGGGCCGGTAGCGGCAGTGCCTCCAGCCCGGCAAGCCGGATACGGTGAGGGCCGTCCGCCAGCTGCGGGAAGTGGGTCTGCGCCAGCAGTTCGGCTAGCTGCACAGCTTCCCGACTGGCTCGCGCTGTGGCTGCAAGTCGCCGGTCCAGAGTGGGCCAGCGGCTGACGAGGCGGGGAATGATTTCGTGACGCAGGAAGTTGCGGTCCACGTCGGGAACCGCATTGGTGGGGTCTTCCTGCCAAAGAATTCCTGCGGCGAGTGCCTGACGATGGAGCGTTTCCCGTGGGAAGGCCAGCAGTGGCCTCACCAGCCGGCCTTTCCCCAGCGTCCGCTCTACCGGCATCCCATCCAGGCCACGCATTCCGGTACCGCGCAGCATACGGAACAGCAAGGTTTCCAGCTGATCGTTGCCGTGATGGGCCATCAACAGAAGGTCACCGGCTTGCAGGCGTCCGGTCAACGCTTCATAACGGGCATCCCGGGCGGCGGTTTCGATGCTCTGCTTGTCGGTGCTGACCTTGACCGGAACCACTTCGAGGGGCACAGACAGGGCCTGACAGGCCGCCCTGCAGGCAGCCTCAAACTCGCTGGCGGCGGACTGAAGCTGGTGGTTGATATGAATGGCCGAGAGCAGGCCGGGGCGATCGCTGAACACGCGATGGGCAAGATGTAGCAGAACCATGGAGTCCAGGCCGCCGGAGAGGGCGACCCGGACCCGGCCGGTTACCTGCAGCGCCTGTAGCGGCGCCAGCAGTTCCGGGAAGAAAGGATCAGACGGACGTTTACCGCCCGGAGTCATAGCGGGTCAGGCGCTCATAGCGCCGGGCCACCAGATCTTCCAGGCTGAGGCTGCCGTATTCATGGAGCCCTTTCAGCAGCTCCTCCTTGAGGGCATCCGCCGTTCTCTGTGGATCCCGGTGGGCGCCGCCCAAGGGCTCGCTGATCACTGTATCGGCAACGCCAAGCTCCTTCAGGCGCTCTGCCGTTACTCCCATCGCTTCAGCTGCCTGCGAAGCATAGTCTGCGCTTTTCCAGAGTATGGAAGCACAGCCTTCGGGTGAGATCACCGCGTAAGTGGAATACTGCAGCATATACAGGTGATCGCACACGCCGATTGCCAGCGCGCCGCCGGAGCCGCCCTCACCGATAACAGTCGACAGAACCGGGGTTTTCAGCCGTGACATGACCGCCAGGTTGCGGGCGATCGCCTCACTCTGGCCCCGCTCTTCCGCGCCGATGCCCGGATAGGCCCCGGGCGTATCGATAAACGTCAGTACCGGCATGCGGAAGCGCTCGGCCAGCTCCATCAGCCGCATGGCCTTGCGATAGCCTTCCGGTCGGGGCATGCCAAAATTGCGCTTTACCTTGTCGCGGACTTCACGACCTTTCTGATGACCGATGATCATCACCGGCTGATTGTCCAGCCGGGCGGTGCCCCCAACGATGGACAGGTCATCCGCATAGGCCCGGTCCCCGTGCAGCTCATCGAAATCATCAAAAATCATCCCGACGTAATCGAGCGTGTAGGGCCGGCGCGGATGGCGGGCGAGCCGGGCTACATCCCAGGCGGCAAGATCCGAGAAAATGCTTTCGGTCAGGCTGATGCTTTTATTGCGCAGCCGGTTGATCTCATCGGTGATGTTTATTTCGGTGTCATTACCTACCAGGCGAAGCTCTTCAATTTTGGCTTCAAGGTCGGCAATTGGCTGTTCGAAGTCCAGGTAGTTAGGATTCATGATTGTCCGTCAATTTGTGTCTGTTCGCCCGCCTGCGCCGGAAACCAGCTCTGGCGGACTCAAATTTTTCTAAAGATACCAATGCAAGGCCCTGTTAAAAAGCGGACCTTGGTATGAATGTGATCTGGGCTCCGTCAATCATAGACCAGTGCCACCCGGTTATCCCCCACCAGATAGCGCAGTTCCAGCAGCAGATTGTCATCCGGTTGTACCCGCCAGCTTTCACCCAGTTCGATACGGGTACGGGCACCTTCGCCCTGATATTCGATCCACACCGGGCTGCCCTCGTTGCGGAAGGGTCGCAGGGTACTGTCCAGTTTGTCCAGCAGTCCGTTCTGCAACTGTCCGGCATCCAGATTGAGCTGAAGCCCACGACTGAATGACTGCCGCGCGGTCGCCACGCCCATGACTGAGCTGACACGCATTTTCATCTGACCGGAGTAATCGTCATGGCTGACCTGCCCTTCCAGTACGATCACCTGATCGGATTGCAGCAACTCGCGGTTTTCGTTGTAGGCCTCTGAGAACAGCGTGGCCTCGATCCGACCGCTGCGGTCATCCAGAGTTACAAAGCACATGGTGGAGCCGGTGCGGGTTTTCATGGTCCGCTGGGCCACGATCAGACCGGCCACCCGCTGGGGCGAGCGGGACGGTTGCAGGTCGGCAATGGCGGAACGCACGAAGCGGCGCACTTCCTTTTCATATTCATCAAAGGGATGCCCGGTCAGATACAGGCCCAGGGTATCCTTTTCGCCTTTCAGGCGTTCTTTCTCCGGCCACTCCCGGACGCTGGCCACATCAGCAAACAGATCCGTTCCTTCATCCCCGCCAAGCAGGTCGCCGAACATATCGATCATGCCGGCAGACTCATTCCGGGACTGCTGGCTGGCTTGCTGAATGGCTTTTTCGAGGCTGGCCATCATCTGGGCACGGCCGGGGCCCAGCTTGTCCACGGCCCCGGAGCGGATCAGTGCTTCCAGCGCCCGCTTGTTGACCTTTTTAAGATCGACCCGGCTGCAGAAGTCGAACAGGTCCCGATAGGTACCCCCCTGCTGCCGGGCTTCCACAATACTCTGGATCGGCCCTTCGCCAAGCCCCTTGATGGCGCCGAGACCGTATACAATCTGCCCTTCATCATTAACGGTAAAGGTGTATTCGGATGTGCTGACGTCGGGCAGCACCAAGTCCAGCCCCATGGCGCGGCACTCTTCGACCAGCGTCACCACCTTGTCGGTGTTCTGCATGTCGGCGGTCAGTACCGCGGCCATGAACTCCGCCGGAAAGTGGGCTTTCAGCCACAGGGTCTGGTAGGACACCAGCGCGTAGGCCGCTGAGTGAGACTTGTTAAAACCGTAGCCGGCGAACTTCTCCACCAGGTCAAAGATGTTCTCGGCCAGGCTCTTGTCAATGCCATTATTGGCGCAGCCCTCCAGGAAGATCGCCTTCTGCTCGGCCATTTCCTCGGGCTTTTTCTTGCCCATGGCGCGGCGCAGCATGTCCGCGCCCCCCAGGGTATATCCGGCCATCACCTGGGCGATCTGCATCACCTGTTCCTGATACAGGATGACCCCGTAGGTGGGCTCCAGCACTGGCTTCAGGCCCGGATACTGATAATCCGGATGGGGATAGGAGAGGGGCTGACGACCGTGCTTCCGGTCAATAAAGTCGTCCACCATGCCCGACTGCAGCGGCCCGGGCCGGAACAGGGCGACCAGGGCGATCATGTCTTCCAGAGAGTCGGGCTGCAGGCGGCGGATAAGGTCCTTCATGCCCCTGGATTCCAGCTGGAAGACGGCTGTGGTTTCTGCCCGCTTCAGCATTTCAAAGGACGGCTTGTCGGCCAGTGGAATCCGGGTGATATCCAGTGGTTCTTCACCCCGCTGTTGCCGGCGGGGGTTAATCATTTTCAGGGCCCAGTCGATGATGGTCAGGGTACGCAGCCCGAGGAAGTCGAACTTCACCAGCCC
>CAZHAY010000008.1:30005-44459 GCA_964530545.1 uncultured Marinobacter sp. | reverse complement strand
GACCTGACCGTGGAAGCGGGGGAAGTCGTGGTCGTTATCGGGGCCAGTGGCTCGGGCAAGTCGACGCTGATCCGCTGCGTCAACGGCCTGGAGCCCTTCGACTCCGGACAGCTGGAAGTGGAAGACCGTGCCATTGAATCCGGGGGCGGCAGCCAGAAATCCCTGGCCGATATCCGCAAGGATGAGGGCATGGAGTTCCAGCAGTTCAATCAGTTCCCCCACCTGACGGTGAAGAAGAACATTATGCTGGCGCCCATGAAGGTCAAAAATACGCCCCGAGTCGTCGCCAACGGTACGGCTGAGCGTCTGTTACAACGGGTCGGGATTGCGGACCAGGCAGGGAAATACCCGGCCCAGTTGTCCGGTGGTCAACAGCAACGGGTCGCCATCGCCCGGGCCCTGGCAATGGAGCCCCGGCTGATGCTGTTCGACGAGCCCACCTCGGCACTGGATCCGGAAATGGTTGGGGAAGTACTGGACGTGATGCGGGAACTGGCCCGGGAAGGCATGACCATGATGGTGGTCACCCACGAAATGGGCTTTGCCCGGGAAGTGGCAGACCGGGTCATCTATATCCACGAAGGCCAGATCGTGGAGGAAGGCCGGCCGGAGGAGGTGTTCGACAACCCTCAGAATGAACGCACCCAGTCCTTTTTATCACGGGTACTGAAGCATTAACCGGACGGACTGCTGAGCCAGCGGTCTTTATCCGGGCCTTCCTCCCCACCGCTGTTAACTGTATTATCCTGATTGGTTAACAGCGAAGCCACGTCCAAACAATCAACAACCGGAGCAGCTCCATGCGCAATGCCGACCTCGTCGCCCGTGATCTGAAGTCCGTCTGGCACCCGTGCACCCAGATGAAAGACCACGAATCCCTGCCACTGATACCCATCAGGAAAGGGGAAGGGGTCTGGTTGGAAGACTTCGAAGGCAACCGCTATATCGACGCCGTCAGCTCTTGGTGGGTCAACCTTTTCGGCCATGCCAACCCCCGCATCAACGGCGCCATCCGGGACCAGATTGAGAAGCTGGAGCATGTCATTCTGGCGGGTTTCACCCATCAACCCGTCGTAGAACTCTCGGAACGGCTGATCGAGGTGACACCGGAAGGCCTGAACAAGTGCTTCTACGCGGACAATGGCTCATCCGCCATCGAGGCGGCCCTGAAGATGAGTTACCACTTCTGGAAAAACCAGGGCAAACCCGGCAAGAAAAACTTTGTCAATCTGGCCAACAGTTACCACGGCGAGACCCTGGGTGCGTTGGCACTGGGGGACGTCGCCCTGTACAAGGAAACCTACCAGCCACTGCTGATGGAAGTGCTTACCGCGCCCTCCCCCGATGCCTACAACAAGGAAGAAGGAGAGACCGACGAACAATACGCCCTGCGCCAGTTCGACGTCATGGAACAGATGCTGGCGGAACGGCACGAGGAAATCTGTGCCGTGGTCGTCGAGCCGCTGATCCAGTGCGCCGGTGGCATGCGCATGCACCACCCCATCTACCATACGAAACTGCGGGAAGCCTGCGATCGCTATGGTGTCCATCTGATTGCTGACGAAATTGCCGTGGGCTTTGGCCGCACCGGCACCCTGTTCGCCTGCGAGCAGTCCGGCATAACCCCGGACTTTATGTGCCTTTCCAAAGGCCTGACCGCGGGTTACCTGCCGCTGTCCGTCGTACTGACGACGGACAGCGTTTACAACGCTTTTTACGACGACTACGAGACCTTGCGGGCCTTCCTGCACAGTCACAGTTATACCGGTAACCCCCTCGGCTGTGCCGTGGCACTGGCCTCACTGGACATCTTCCGGGATGACAATGTGATTGAGGCCAACAAAGCCCTTTCCCGGACCATGGCAGAATCCGTTGCCCACCTGGCGGATCATCCGAACGTGGGTGAGATCCGCCAGACCGGCATGACCCTGGCCATTGAAATGGTAAAGGACCGTAAAACCCGTGAACCCTTCCCCTGGCAGGAGCGCCGGGGTATTCGTGTATACCAGCACTCCCTCACCCGAGAGGCGCTGCTGCGCCCACTGGGGAACGTCGTCTACTTTATGCCACCCTATGTCATTACCGAAGACCAGATCCAGCACCTGGCTCAGGTTGCCACCGAAGGGATCAACCTCGCGGTACGTGACTGAGGCGCACACCACCGGGCAAGGCAATCACTGATAACCCTGCCCGGCTTTTCTGCTTTCCATCTGGCATATGGGGATCGTTTTTGGGTACCCTGAGTCTTCTTTTTATCAGGCCCTTTATCCATTTCTGATTTTCCCGAGACAGACTCATCCGTGCGAAGCCCCCGAATCTATACCAGTGAAGCTCTCAATAGCGGCCAGACCGTCACGCTGGATGACAACGCGGCTCACCATGTGGGCAAGGTGCTGCGCATGCAGCCCGGTCAGTCGCTGGTGCTGTTTAATGGCGACGGCGCCAACTATCCCGCCCGGCTGGATACCGTTGGCAAGAAGCAGGTGACTGCCCAGGTACTGGGACAGGAGCCGGGCACCTGTGAGCCTGGCCTTCGCATCGTGCTTGGACAGGTGATCTCAAAGGGCGATCGTATGGACTATGCCGTCCAGAAGAGTACCGAGCTGGGTGTGCATACCATTGTCCCGTTGACCAGTACCCGTTGCGATGTGCGCCTGAAGGGGGACCGGGAAGAGAAACGCATCCGCCACTGGCAACAGGTCGCCATCAGTGCTGCTGAACAGTGCGGGCGAGCAACGGTGCCGGTAATCGCGCCCCTCACCTCCATCAATGACTGGCTTGAGCAGGACCACGGCTGTGACCTGGGCCTGGTGCTGCACCATCGCACGGGCCCGGCACTGCATCAGATCGGCCCGCCCCGACAGGGTGTGGCGCTGCTGATCGGCCCCGAAGGGGGCCTGACGGAAGAGGAAATTGCCCAGGCAGAGGCGCGGGAATTCCTGCCAACTGCCTTAGGGCCAAGAGTGCTTCGTACGGAAACAGCGCCCGTGGCTGCCATCACTCTGTGCCAATGGCTCTGGGGCGACTTCCGGCAGTGACGGGTGGGCACAGCGAAGGGGCCGAGACCAGACGGCGATAGCCGCCTGTATTATACTGCGACAGAATATATTTACGGCCAACCGCCGGAAATCCAGAGTTTGACGGAGACGCATGGGATGCCGGGTATCTTTTCCTGGATAAAGAGCAGGCTCAGCCCCGAGGCAGTATCACAACCTCACGACAGACGCTCTCGCAGACCATCCCAAAGCCGGGCCCAGTCGCCCGCTGACCACTCCCCCAGAGAGCGTCTCAATAACCATCTGTTTTGCTGGTTGCTGGATTGCGGCCCGCGACAGCTGGAAACGCCCTCACCGTTCACCCGGAAGGTACTGGCCGAAATCGAACTCCGGCTTGAGAAAAACCGGCTGGAAGAGCTCCCCAGACAGCCTCTGACACTCCCTACCCTATTAAGGACGTTATCCAGAGAATCGACTACCCGCAAAGAGGTCGTGGACATTATCCTCAGCGACGCGTCACTGACGGATCAGGTACTTCAGGTCGCCAATAGTCCGTTTTTCAAAACCGGGGACCAGACGATCGAAACCGTTGATCAGGCCGTGTTTGTGCTGGGTCTCGATGGCATCCGCAATGTCGTATCCGCCTCGGTAATGCGGCCCATGCTGGCGGCTCGCAACTCCACAGAATCCACCTTTACCCAGCGGGTCTGGCGCTGGGGCCTCGGTTGTGCCCGGGCCTCGGAACTGGTGGCACTCAGCCGCCGGGAAGACAGCACCACGTGTTTTATGGCCGGTCTGCTGCCGGCACTCGCCTATCTGACCCTGCGCCGGGAAATCCAGACCATTGTCAGCCGTCGGTACCCAGGCCAACACGCAACGCCCCAGATGTGTCATCAGGTCATGACAGGCTTCGGCTGGATTACCGCCCGCAAGGCCGCAGATGCCTGGGGTTTACCTGAACGCTACCATGATCTGCTGAGTGAAGCGGAATCCCCCGCAGCCAGCAGTCCATCGTCCCTGAATGTCGGCCTGATCCTGGGCACCCGGGAAATACTGCGGAACGCCCATCAACGTAACCTTCCGGAAGACGAGCTGGAGTCTCTGGTCGCCCTGGATCCTGAGCAGCTCGCCAGAATGCGCCAGTCCCTGTCACGTTTCCTCGCTGAGGGTCCCTCCAGCCGTTGATGCCAGCCTGGGGCGCAGCAGATCGGCAAACGTGCGGGTGTAGTCGGCAGTCACTATGCGGCGCATTTCGGAGGGCAATATATCTGGCAAACGCTCCATCAGCCCCTCCTCGTCTTCCCGCACGACCGACAGCACGTCGCCCACCTGGATCAGCTCCAGGGCACGGCCCGGCACCAGATGGTCGCCTGAGGAGCCGGCCAGATTCAGCAGCCCCTTGCGGATCAGCTTGTCGGAAATACGCCGGGTGATTTCCCCGGGCACCCGCATTTCCTGCTCCAGGAGTTCCTGCTGGGGCGGCGGAAGCCCCTCGCTGAACGGCTTGCAGACACGCCACATCAGGACCAGTGCCACCTGCTCCTGCAGTTCCGGCGACGGGTCCACGTCCCGGCGCTTTGACACATTTCCGGGGTTCTGCAGATAGAAAGAGATACTCGAGCCCACCAGCAGGATCATCCAGTTAATATAAATCCAGATCAGCAGCATGATGCCAATGGCAAAACTTGAATATATCGCGGCATAGCGGGTCGACCCCGCTACAAACGAGGCAAAGATCATCCCCCCTGCCTGCCAGGTAACCCCGGCAATCAGCCCGGCAGCAAACGCATAGCGTAGCTTGACGTGGGTATTGGGTATGAAGGTATAAACAAACGTGAACGCCGCAACCACCAGCAAGAAAGGCATCATGCCGCTGACCAGGACAATGGCGGTGCCAAACGGCTCGATTTCCATCAGCCGCTGAACAAAATCTGACGAGAAAATGGTCGCGGTGATGCCGATGGCAGAAACCATCAGCAGCGGCCCGATCATGATCACGCTCAGATAATTGCTGAAACGCTGGGCCAGTGACCGCATGTCCGGCACCCGCCAGATCATGTTGAACGAGCGCTCAATTTTCTGCACCAAGGCAACCACCGTATAGACCAGCAGCGCCAGCCCCACGGAACCGAGCACCCCCACCTTCATATTGTCGACAAAGCTGAGTATCTGCTCCGCCACCTCCGCGCCCTGAGCCCCGAGAGGCTGGAAAAACTGGTACAGGAACGGCTCAATCCGCTGGTGAACTCCCATGGCCTTGAGCACCGAGAAACTCAGCGCCAGTAACGGCACGATGCTGAGCAGAGTGGTATAGACCAGACTCATGGCGTGGAGCGTCAGCTGCCCGCTGAAGATATCCCGCGCCACCGCATAGCTGATCCGGCCAACCCGGTACAGCCAGGTCCAGGGCCACTTTTCCGGTGGATTGGGGTTAGACAGTATCCACCGCTCTGCGGCGTCAAAACGCTCTTTGAACTGTAATAGAGCCACACGCTATCCTTAATTCAACCAGAACATCCGCCGGCCAACGCGCCTGTAACCCGCCGTCGCCGGGACCTGAAAATCTCTGAGATTTCCGGTATGTGAAAAGAGTATGACTTAAAACATAGCAGGGGAACCAGCCGCGTCCATCCATGGCTTAACTATAAGCGCTCAAGGTTATTCGCCGTGATGTCCACGATCCTCTGCCGCGCCTCCCGGCTCGCCCAGGCGGAGTGTGGTGTGATAATCAGGTTAGGAATATCATCCGCCAGCAACGGGTTGCCGTTGCGTGGTGGTTCCTCAGTGAGTACATCAAACCCGGCGCCACCGATCTCGCCCGCCCGCAGGGCATCGGCCAGTGCCTGTTCGTCCACCAGGCCGCCACGGCTGGTGTTGATCAGCAGGGCGGTATTCTTCATCTGCCGCAGTTCGCCGGCGCCGATCAGATTCCGGGTTTCATCGGTGAGCAGACAGTGAAGAGATAACACGTCCACCTGTGGCAGCAACTCGGCCAGCGGAAGGCGCGGATAGCCGTCAACCTCACCTGGCTCCTGGCCCGGGCGACAGCCCAGCAGGATGTTCATGCCAAACGCCCGGGCACGTTCTGCCACGCCCTGCCCCAGATCGCCATAACCGATAATGCCGAGGGTTTTGCCTTCCAGTTCCATGATGGGGTGGTCCATCAGGCAGAACATATCACTTTGAGCCCAGCGGCCCTGCTGCACATCCCGGTGGTAATCCAGCAGCCGGGTTGCCAGCGCAAGGATCAGTGCCATGGTGTGCTGAGCGACGGTAGACCGGCCGTACCGGGTTACGTTGAGCACCCGAACGCCATGGTCCCGGGCAGCATCAAGATCGATATTGTTCAGACCCGTGGCCACCACCGCGATGGTTTTCAGTTCCGGACAGGCCTGAAAGTGTTCAAGGCCCAGCACAACCTTGTTGACCAGCACAGTATCAAAGCCCTGCAGCCGCGGGATGACCTCTCTCGCAGCGGTGCGCGGATAACAGGTCAATGAGCCCGCCACTGCTTCAATGGGAGCCAGAGAGACATCATCGCCAAGGGTGCTGGCGTCAAGGAATACGGCTTTCACTGTTCAGACTCCTGTTTTATGCTCAGATGACTACCTGCTGGACTTGCAGCTGCGACCGAACCACCCGGGGATCCGGTGCGGGCTGGTCTCTCATGATCAAGAGGATAAGGCATGGAACACGAATTCTGGCACACCCGTTGGTCAAAAGGTGAAATCGGCTTCCACGAGGGCTCTGTCAACCAGTACCTCCACGACCACTGGCCAGACTTTGCCGGTGAGCGCAAGGATGCCGTTCTTGTTCCACTCTGCGGCAAGGCCCAGGACATGTGGTGGCTGCACGACCGGGGCCATCCCATCATCGGGGTGGAACTCAGCGCCATCGCCTGTAAAGACTTTTTTGAAGAAGCGGGTGAAAAAGCCCAGGTACAACCCGGTGAACCCTTCACCCGGTTCCGCCACGGAGACCTGGAACTCTGGTGCGGTGACTTCTTTCAACTGGCGCCCCAGGACCTGCGTCACGTACGGATGGTGTACGACCGGGCGGCGCTGATCGCCCTGCCGCCGCCCATGCGCCGGGATTATGTTAACCATCTCACTGTGGTGCTTCCTGACGACACCCGCATGCTGTTGGTCACCCTGGACTACGACAGCTCTGAAATGAAGGGGCCGCCTTTTAACGTCAGCGACCAGGAAGTCCATGAGCTTTTCGGGGAAGACTTTACCGTTCAACAGGTACTTCGACAGGACATGGCACAGGATAACCCCTTCGCCAAGCGTCGGGGGCTGCGAAACGGAGCGACCGAAAGCGTTTTTTACCTCGAGAAAAGCTGAGGACCAGAGCCCGGCCCCACAACCTCGTACGCAGTCGCTGCTCAGCCTCCCATTAATGAGACGCCAAAGGCGACACATGCGCCCTTTCACAGGCGTTCTGGCATGGCCATCACAAGTTTTACGGTCCGCTGCGAACCTTAAAAATTTTACTCGGTCAAAGCTTCAAAGTGGACTAAGCTGAAATTGAGAGCGCCCGGCAAGGGTACGCCGGCAGCGGCGGTTGCGCCGCCCCAGAGCCGGCAGAGTAAGTGAGCCACATCCACCCAACATAACCAGAAACGCCCGCCCGCGGCGATCAACAACGGGGAATATGCGTGTAGTCGAGTAACCATTAGCAAGCGAGGGTCACCCATGAGCATCCTTCAGCACTTCAAAGACCGGTACGCACAACTCCAGGAAGAAGAGTACTCCCTGGAAGAATACCTCGAAATTTGCAAGAACGATCCAGCCGCCTATGCGACTGCAGCCGAGCGCATACTTCTGGCCATCGGCGAACCCGAATTTATCGACACCTCCCGCGACCCCCGCCTGTCGCGCATCTTTTCCAACAAAGTCATCAAGCGTTACCCCGAATTTTCCGAATTTTACGGCATGGAAGAAGCCGTGGAGAACATCGTGTCTTTCTTCCGCCATGCGGCCCAGGGCCTGGAAGAGAAAAAGCAGATTCTCTACCTGCTGGGCCCGGTGGGCGGTGGTAAGTCGTCCCTGGCGGAAAAGCTCAAGTTCCTGATGCAGAAAGTACCCTTCTACGCCATCAAGGATTCGCCGGTAAATGAATCACCACTGGGACTGTTCGACCCGGTGGAAGACGGCCAGATCCTGGAAGAGGAGTACGGCATAGCCCAGCGCTACCTCAAGCCCATCATGTCCCCGTGGGCAGTCAAGCGCCTGCATGAATATGGCGGCGATATCAGCCAGTTCCGAGTGGTGAAGAAATACCCATCGGTGCTCGACCAGATTGCCGTGTCCAAGACCGAGCCCGGTGACGACAACAACCAGGATATTTCCGCGCTGGTAGGCAAGGTGAACATCCGCATGCTGGAAGATTTCTCCCAGGATGATCCGGACGCCTACAGCTTCAGCGGTGGCCTGTGCAAGGCCAACCAGGGGCTGATGGAATTCGTGGAGATGTTCAAGGCGCCGATCAAGGTACTCCACCCCCTGCTGACGGCGACCCAGGAAGGCAACTACAACACCACCGAAGGCATGGGCTCGGTGCCCTTTGACGGCATTATTCTCGCCCACTCCAACGAATCCGAATGGCAGACCTTCCGCAACAACAAGCACAACGAGGCTTTCCTTGACCGGGTCTATATCGTCAAGGTGCCTTATTGCGTGCGGGTAAGCGAAGAAATCGAGATCTACCGCAAGCTGCTCAGGGACAGTTCCCTCGCCGGCGCACCCTGCGCCCCGGATACGCTGGATATGCTGGCCCAGTTCTCAGTGCTGTCGCGGATCAAGGAGCCGGAAAACTCCAGTATTTTTTCCAAGATGAAGGTGTACGACGGCCAGAACATCAAGGATACCGACCCCAAGGCCAAATCCATCCAGGAGTACCGGGATGCGGCGGGGGTCAACGAAGGCATGGACGGGCTGTCGACCCGGTTTGCGTTCAAGATCCTGTCCAAGGTATTCAACTTCGATACCACGGAAATCGCCGCCAACCCGGTACACCTGCTTTACGTACTGGAAAAGCAGATTGAACAGGAGCAGTTCCCGGCGGAAAGCCAGGATCGCTATCTGCGCTACATCAAGGAGTTTCTGGCGCCGCACTACGTACAGTTTATTGGTAAGGAAATCCAGACAGCGTATCTGGAAAGCTACAGCGAATACGGTCAGAACCTGTTCGATCGTTACGTGACCTATGCCGACCTCTGGATCCAGGACCAGGAGTTCCGGGACCCCGAAACCGGTGAGATTCTCGACCGTCCGGCCATCAACGATGAGCTGGAAAAAATCGAGAAACCCGCGGGCATCAGCAACCCGAAGGACTTCCGCAACGAAGTCGTCAACTTCGTGCTGCGGGCCCGGGCCAACAACCAGGGGGAAAACCCGTCCTGGCTCAGTTACGAGAAGCTGCGTAGCGTGATTGAGAAGAAAATGTTCTCTAACACCGAAGACCTGCTGCCGGTGATTTCCTTCAATCCGAAGGCCAGCCAGGAAGACCAGAAGAAACACAAACAGTTTGTGGAGCGGATGGTCGACCGCGGCTACACCGAGAAACAGGTCCGGCTGCTGGCAGAGTGGTACCTCAGAGTCAGAAAGTCGCATTAACCCTTTTCTGACCTGGAGGAGTCGCACTATGGGCATGACCCACGTTGTGGATCGCCGTCTCAACGGCAAAAACAAGAGCGCAGTGAACCGGGAACGGTTCCTGCGCCGCTACCGCCAGCACATCAAGAAAGCCGTGGCGGACGCGGTACAGAAGCGCTCGATCACCGATATCGAGCGCGGGGAAAGCGTCAGCATCCCCTCACGGGATATCCATGAACCCACCTTCCACCATGGCCCCGGTGGCCGCCGGGAGGTGGTTCATCCTGGTAACCAGGAGTTCGTTGCCGGCGACGAAATTCCCAAACCGGAAGGGGGCGGCGGGGGCGGTGCCGGCTCAGGCCAGGCCAGCCCCGATGGCGAAGGCATGGATGAGTTCGCCTTCCAGATCACCCAGGACGAGTTTCTGGACTTCCTGTTCGATGACCTGGAGCTGCCCAACCTCGCCCGTAAAAAACTGAAAGACACCGAAGCGTTCAGCTACCACCGCTCCGGCTTCACCACCCTGGGCGTGCCAGCAAAACTGGACGTGGTGCGCTCCCTCAGAGGCGCTCACGCACGGCGCCTGGGGCTGAGTGGCGCCCGGCGCAAGAAAATCCGTGAACTGGAAGAACAGCTCACGGAACTGCGCAGCGCTCCGGACGACCTGGACCCCGCGTTCCGCCACGCTGACCAGATTGAGGTACTGGAAGCGGAGATTGCCCGCCTGAAAGCCAACGTGCGGCGCATTCCCTTTATTGATGAAATCGACCTGCGCTACCGGCAGCACATCAAGAAACCCAAACCCGCCACCAGTGCGGTGATGTTCTGTCTGATGGACGTTTCCGGGTCCATGACCCAGACCCACAAGGATATCGCCAAGCGGTTCTTTATCCTGCTGTACCTGTTCCTCAGGAAGAACTACAAGAAGATCGATGTCGTTTTTATCCGCCACCACACCAGCGCCAAGGAGGTGGACGAGGAAGAGTTCTTCTACAGCCGGGAGACCGGCGGCACCATTGTATCCAGTGCCCTGAAACTGATGCAGAAGATCGTCGAGTCCCGCTACTCACCGGATGAGTGGAACATCTACGCTGCCCAGGCCTCCGATGGAGATAACTGGAACGACGACTCCCCTGTCTGCGGCAAGATCCTGGCTGACGGCATCATCCCCCTGGTGCAATATTTCGCCTACGTGGAGATTACGCCCCAGGATCATCAGATGCTGTGGTACGAGTATGAGAAAATCATGGAGCGCTTCCCACAAAGCTTTGCCATGCAACAGATTGCCGATCCCGGGGAAATCTACCCGGTGTTCCGTCAGCTGTTCGAGAGGAAAGCCGCATGACCGACTTAATCGATCGCACTGACCTGCCCGAAACCGCACCGGCCCGCCGGGAGCCGGTCTCCACCGGCTCCGAGTGGACCTTCGAGCTGATCCGGAAATACGACGAAGAGATTGCCCGCTGCGCCGAAGAGTTCGGTCTGGACACCTATCCCAACCAGATCGAGGTCATCAGCGCCGAGCAGATGCTGGATGCCTACAGCTCGGTGGGCATGCCGGTGGGCTACCATCACTGGTCCTTCGGCAAACAGTTCCTGAACTCGTCAAAAGGCTATCAGCGGGGCCAGATGGGGCTGGCCTATGAGATCGTGATCAACTCCAACCCCTGTATTGCCTATCTGATGGAGGAAAACACCCTGCCCATGCAGGCGCTGGTGATCGCCCACGCGAGCTACGGCCATAACTCCTTTTTCAAGGGCAACTACCTGTTCCGCACCTGGACAGACGCCAGCGCCATTATTGACTATCTGGTCTTTGCCCGGCATTACGTGTCCGAATGCGAAGAGCGTCATGGTGTTGAAGCGGTGGAAGAGATTCTCGACTCCTGCCATGCCCTGATGAACTACGGCGTCGACCGTTACAAGCGCCCGGCGCCTATCTCCGCCGCGGAAGAGCGCCGCCGGCAGAAAGAGCGGGAAGAATACCTGCAACGCCAGCTCAACGATCTGTGGCGAACCATCCCACGGAAGGATGACGGCGAAGACAAGGTTCGCCGCAAGCACCGTTACCCCAGCGAACCCCATGAAAACATACTCTATTTCATCGAAAAAAACGCGCCGCTGCTGGAAACCTGGCAGCGGGAAATCATCCGTATCGTCCGCAAGCTGGGGCAATACTTTTACCCCCAGCGCCAGACCCAGGTGATGAACGAAGGCTGGGCCTCTTTCTGGCATTACACCCTGCTGCACCGGATGTACGAGAAAGGTCTGGTAACCGATGGCTTTATGCTGGAGTTCCTGCAAAGCCACACCGCTGTGGTCTATCAGCCTCCGTTTAACAGCCCCTGGTATTCCGGTATAAATCCTTACACCCTGGGCTTCAACATTTTTGCGGACCTGCGCCGCATGTGCGAGAACCCCACCGACGAAGACCGGGAGTGGTTTCCGGACATTGCCGGCGGTGACTGGATCGAGACCGTCCATTTTGCCATGCGCAACTTCAAGGACGAGAGCTTTATCCAGCAGTTCCTGTCGCCCAAGGTCATGCGGGACATGAGGTTCTTCGCCATCGAAAATGACGATCAGGAGGACGTGTACCGGGTCACCGCCATTCACGATGATCCTGGATACCGGCCATTGCGGGAGAAACTGGCCCGCCAGTACAACCTCAGTTACCGGGAGCCGAACATTCAGGTATGGAATGTGGATGTGCGGGGCGACCGGTCACTGACGCTGCGGCACGTGCCGGTCGACCGGGTGCCGCTCGCAGGTGACGACGCCCAGGAAGTGCTGCGGCATGTGCACCGGCTATGGGGTTTTACGGTTCATCTGGAAAGCGTGGAAGACGACGAGATTACTCACGAGTACCACTGCCCGCCAGTGGATCAGCTTGATGTGGATCTGTCCTGACGGGATCTGGGCGGCCTGGATTCAGGCTGCTCGTCCACGCAGTTGATTCGCTGACTGGCGTTGTCGCCGGCGAAGGCCCAGGTGTTCTTGCCTTTCTCCTTGGCAACGTACATCGCCAGGTCAGCCGCTTTCATCAGCTCCCGCTGGCGAAGACCATGGTCCGGATACAGGCTGATACCAATACTGCAGGTGAGCAGAAACTCCTGGCCGTCCACTTCCACCGGTTTATTAAGGGCATCCAGTAGTTTGCCCGCGACGCGAACGGCATGGGCGCGACGGTCAATGTTCTGCACCAGCACCACAAACTCGTCACCACCTAACCGGGCGAGCACGTCGTGATCCCGCAACACCTCGCGCATCCGGCGGGCGACCTTTTCCAGCACCTGGTCACCGGCGTCGTGGCCCCAGTTGTCGTTCACTTCCTTGAAGTGATCCAGGTCCACAAACATGACTGCCGGGTTATGCCCGGTGCGACTGACCGAGGCAAGCGCCTGTTCAAGCAGATCGGACAGCAGGTTGCGATTGGGCAGCCCGGTCAGGCTGCAATGGGTGGCAAGATAGTGGGCCCGCTCTTCGGCCTGACGGCGCTCCTCTTCCTGCTCGAAGGAATGCAGCGCATAGGAGACGTTATCCGCCATCCGTACCAGCAGGGCCACAATCTCATCATCAAAAGCCGCCCGCTCCCGGGAACACAGATGCAGGGTTCCAATGGCAAGACCATTCCGCAAAATCGGAACAGCGGCGGCTGAGCGCATGCGGGTCTGGGTGCGGATCACAGAATGCCAGTGGCGGGTTCGTTCGTCCCTGAGAAAATCATCGGTTACCTGAGGCTTGCCGGTACGGTAGGCGAGTCCGTTCAGCCCCCGGCCCTCGGGGCGATCCGGATCAATGGATATGATGGTAGCCCTGGTGACCTCCCGGCCAAACCCCGCCATCGCTTTTGGCTTGAGCAGACCGGTCTCTGGCTCTGGCATTAACACCACGGCTGTGGTGATACCACCGCTTTCGATTGCCGCATCGCAGACCGACTTGAACAGTTCTTCCGGGGACAGGCTTCGGATAATGGCTTCATTGGTCGCACTCAGGGCGGCGTAGATTTTCTTTGTGCGCAGCTCAGCCCGCTCCGCCAGCACCCGTGATGTCACCTCGCGGGAAACGATAACGACCACTTCCCGTTCATTGATAACCGCGTAACGGAACTGAGCTTCCCACCAACCCCGGCGCTCCTGGTTTTTGCTGACCATCAACCTGGGCTCATCGGTGAAACCGTTAAGCCCGGCTTCCCGCGCTTTGCGGAAGGTCTCTGATACCGCATCACGACCGCGCATAGTCAGTGCGGCTGTTTCCATCATAAGCAATTCGTCGAGGGTATAGCCCGCCATTGCGCAGGTCGTGGCGTTGGCGTAGAGGTAGCGATGGGTGTGGTAATCACTGATCAGCAGGCAGTCGGGTGAAGAATCGAGCAACTCCCGCCAGTGGCTCAGCAGAGCCTCATCAAAACTGCTTCCCGCCATTCTTTTCCCCCAGGGGCATTTCTTATGATTCTGATGTTGAGGGATAAGAGTAGCGGGTTTCTAACCTGAGTAACATGATCGGGATTATGTTTGAGAGGTTTTCAAAGCATCTACGCCATATTCTCGTCAGACCGGTTCAAACCAGGGAGATAATCCTTCCCACAGGGCGAGCTCCTTGAGCCCTTCAAGATCCGTGAAGCGCAAGCCTGCGGAGCAGTACTCAATCAGACCGTCCTCCTTCAGCTTTCCCAGCGTCCTGCTGACGTGGACAATGCTCAACCCCAGCGTATCGGCAATCACCGCCTGTGGAAGCTTCAGTTTGAAGTTCTCGTCCCGCAGCATGGGCTGACCGTTGCGCTCAGGCAAAAGCCCACTGTGCCCGACCGGGTAGAGCTTACCCGCAGCGAGAGCCCGTAACCGGACTTCCAGCAGGAA
>CAZHAY010000008.1:25053-29905 GCA_964530545.1 uncultured Marinobacter sp. | reverse complement strand
AACAGAAGATGAAATATTACTGATACTGAATGGGTCAACCGTGATATCACCGTTGACCTGGCTGCCTTTTTCCTTTACTAATTCGGGTAGCCGCCACACCATATTAACCGCCTCATTCTGCTGGCCCCTAGGTTTCTTCTCAGACAGAGTTGCCTGTATAACTGTTCCGGCACTGGAAAAGCCACGAGAACTCAACTAATAATAAACGAAAAGGCAATCATCTGATCAGAGCAGTGCTGACTGCACCACACTTCCGACACCAAGGTAACGGATTTACAAAATTTATCAAACTATATTTAACAATACTAATTAACTACAACCTACGTTAATGCACCCAATAGCGTTAACCTTTATAATCGATTAGCCGCTCAACCCATGTCCGCCGATTCGCGCGGCCCCGCTCCCTTCTTATTGATACGCTCATAACCACCGCATGACCAGACGTCTACGGATCCATGACGCCGTGCGCCACACACAAGGGTGAGGCGCTGCGACAGACTCTCGGAAAGCCAGACATCAGAGCGTAAATCATAACTCTTCGTGACAATTCAGTAAGGTTTGTGTCAGCATATTGGTTGAAATATACCCATTGCCAGAACTTTGGTCGCCTTTAGTGGCAGTTTTCTGCTGGCTTCCCTCCGCCGTTATTAACGCTGCCTATGAACGAGCGGTCCTGACACCCGCTCAAACCCAGAAAGTCCATTTCTACCGTTGTTCTCGTTAATGAAGTCTATTTGCCAGCCAGCGATTTGTGACCGACGCTGATTCATTGATCAGCATGAGTGAACGACACCTCACAAGGAGCACATAATGGCTGAAAGGTTTACTTTCGAGAATCGGGGCAAGGGCGGTGAAAACCATCAGCAGGCCGGGGAAGGTACCCCGGTGATGACCACACCCCAGGGCGCCCCCATCGCGGATGACCAGAACTCACTGCGGGCCGGCACACGGGGGCCATCCCTGCTGGAAGACCATGTTTATCGGGAGAAGCTCTTCAAGTTTGACCACGAGCGCATCCCGGAACGGGTGGTTCACGCCCGGGGTATGGGTGCCAAAGGCTATTTCGAGAACTACCGCGACCTCTCCGACCTGAGCTGTGCCGATCTGTTCCAGCGGGCGGGCGAACAGACCGAGGTGTTTGTGCGCTTTTCCACGGTTGCCGGCAATAAGGGATCCTTTGACCTGGCCCGGGACGTGCGGGGGTTCGCAACCAAGTTCTACACCAAACAGGGTAACTGGGACCTGGTGGCCAACAATATTCCGGTGTTCTTTATTCAGGACGGCATGAAGTTCCCGGACCTCGTCCACGCAGCCAAACAGGAGCCCGACCGCGGCTTCCCACAGGCCCAGACCGCCCATGATAACTTCTGGGATTTCGTCACGCTCTTACCTGAAAGCGTACATATGCTGATGTGGACCATGTCCGACCGGGCCATTCCGCGATCCTTCCGGTTTATGCAGGGATTCGGCGTGCACAGTTTCCGCTTTGTGAACCAGCAGGGCGAGTCGAAGTTCGTCAAGTTCCACTGGACGCCCCTGCAGGGGCTGCAGTCCGTAGTCTGGAATGAAGCCGTCAAAATCAATGGCGCCGATCCGGATTTCCATCGCCGGGACCTGTGGGATGCCATCCAGAGCGGCGACTATCCTGAATGGGAACTGGGCGTGCAGATTTTCGATGATGAGTTTGCCGACCGGTTCGAATTCGACATCCTGGACTCCACCAAGATCATTCCGGAAGAGCAGATTCCCGTACAGCCCATCGGCAAAATGGTGCTGAACCGGGTGGTCGACAACTTCTTCGCCGAGACAGAACAGGTAGCTTTCTGCACCCAGAATGTCGTCCGCGGCATCGACCACTCCGACGATCCCCTGCTGCAGGCGCGGAACTTCTCCTATCTGGACACCCAGCTCAAACGCCTGGGCAGCCCCAACTTCACCCAGATCCCGGTGAACGCACCCCGGTGCCCGGTGCACCACTTTCTTCAGGATGGTCATATGACCATGAAGAATCCGGTCGGCCGGGTGAATTACGAACCCAACAGCTGGCCAAAGGAAGAATCCGGCCCCCGGGAATGCCCCCATACGGGTTTCCAGACGCACCCGTCACCGGTAGAAGGGGTCAAGAAGCGGGTGCGCTCGGAAACCTTTGCCGACCACTACAGCCAGGCCCGCCAGTTCTATATCAGCCAGACAGATATTGAAAAGCGCCATATCAAGAACGCTTATGTGTTCGAACTGAGCAAATGCGAACGGCTGGATATTCGCGAGCGAATGGTGTCCCACCTGCTGAACGTGGACAGGGGCCTGGCGCAGGAGGTGGCGGAAGGCCTGGGCCTGAAAGAGATGCCAGAGGCCGCCGAGGCCGCCATGCCGACCCGTACGGATTTACCGGAATCGCCGGCGCTCAGTATCATTCTGAACGGCCCGAAATCGTTCAAAGGCCGCAAGATCGGCGTTCTGGTCAGTGAAGGGGTCGACGCAGGGCTGTTCAAGAAGATCAAGGAAACCGTCGAGGCGGAAGGCGCCAAGGTGGCGGTGGTGGCCCCGACCATCGGCGGTGTCATGGACAGCGATGGCAACCACCTCCCGGCGGTGGAGAAAGTCGACGGTGGTCCCTCGGTGCTGTTTGACGCGGTTGTTCTGCTCCCGTCCCCCGAGGGCGTGGACGAACTGGCGAAGGACGCCACCGCCCGGGACTTCGTGGACGATGCTTTTGCCCACTGCAAGTTCATCGGTTACACGCCTGCCGCCCGCAAACTGTTCGACAGTGTTGGCCTGACTGCCATGCTGGATGACGGCTGTATCCCCTTCAACGGCCCGGACGACGCCGACCGGTTTGTTCAGGCGTGCCGTCAGGTCCGCTTCTGGCCCCGGGAAGAGAAAGTCGATCGATTCTGAGTCGATACTGGGTCGGTTCCCGATACCCGCCCCATCTGCGCTTCAGATGGCGGCGGGCTTTCCCTTGTCGCAGGTATAGCCGGTTCGCTATAGTGTTTGAAAACAATCACAACAACCCCTGCTGATGAGGACCGGTTATGAACGACATGACTGCGGGAATCCCTGCCCGTGCGACTTTCTCAGATATGAAAGAAGGCACGCAGGAAGACTGGGACATTATCGGAACCAGCTTCCGGGCGTTCGCCAAAGCCCATCCGGATCGCATTCTTGATCACCTGAAACTGCTCAGCGGCGACTTCGGCGGCTTCAGGGTCGACCGGCTCACCCACTGTCTGCAAACCGCCACCCTGGCCCACCGGGATGGTAAGGACGAAGAGTATGTGGTCTGCGCCCTGCTCCATGACATCGGCGACACCCTGGGTACCTTCAACCATGCCGATATCGCGGCGGCCATTGTTGAGCCGTTTGTGTCAGAAGAAAACCACTGGATGGTGAAGCACCACGCCATCTTCCAGGGCTACTACTTCTTCCACCATCTGGGCATGGACCGCAATCTGCGGGAGCAGTACCGGGACCACCCCTATTACGAGCACACGCTGGAATTCGTCAGCAAGTACGACTCGCCGGCGTTTAACCCGGACGGTGAAACTCTGCCGCTGGAGTTCTTTGAGCCCATGGTGCGCCGGGTTATGGCCAAACCCAAGCGATCCCTCTACAAGGCCATTTAGACTATCGGCCTTTGCTGCAAGAAAAAGCCCGGCTGCACTCAGGGAGTGGGCCGGGCTGCATTATTCTCAGAGCCGGATCAGGCGATCTGCAGTAATCGTAATAGCTGGGGCCGGTGACGGTCCGGCAGGATATCTTCCAGCGTGTACCCATCCAGGGTGTCCAGAAATGCCTGTAGTGCATGGGCAAGCGCACCTTTCAGACCACAAACCGGTGAAATCTTACAGTTGCCACCTGAGGCAAAGCAGTCCACCAGATTCATGTCCTGCTCGGTTTCTCTGACCAGTACGCCGATATTGATGGTATTGGGTTCCCGGTGCAGCCGCATGCCACCATTTTTACCCCGCACGGTTTCGATATAGCCCTTTTTGTTGAGCTGGTGCACCACCTTCATCAGGTGATTGCGGGAAATCTGGTAGCTGTCGGCAATCTCCTGAATGGTCGACAGCCGGTCCTGCTGCATCGCCAGATAGATCAGCACTCGCAGCGAGTAGTCCGTATAACGGGTAATGTGCATCTGGGACTCCTGAACCCTCTATCCACAGGGAATGAACCCTGAAATCTATGCGTTCGGCCGGGTGAACAGAAACAGAACCAGGCCGGAAAAAAATACGCCGGTAATAACGAGAACCACCGGTGACATCTGCCACCACCACAACAGCGTCCAACTGGAAGCCATCAATGCTGCTGCCAGGCATTTTGCCGACCGCGGTACGGCCTGCCGCTCATGCCAATCCGCAATCATGGGTCCGAACCGTCGATGATTATGAAGCCAGCGTTCAAACGCCGGCGATCCGCGACTCGCACTCCAGGCCGCCAGCAGAACAAACGGCGTGGTGGGTAGCAACGGCAACACCACCCCGGCAACGCCAAGGCTGAGGCTGATATACGCAAGCCACCGGTAGCCTGCTCTGCCCATAGGTGTCATCCGTGCTGCTCTCCTCTCACTTCTGCCCGGGCACCTGTCAACAGGACCGTCAGTTTCTCGAAAGGTTCATCTTGATCCCAACTTTTGCGACAGCGGATGCTGGCCGTTCTGCTGCTAAAACCGTCAGTTTACCGGAAATCAATGGACCGGTCTGCCCAGATGGTAGAGCGACACCAGACGCGTCACGTAGGATAACTTCAGGGTAGTCGCAAACAGCAGCGTCGCGATATGAGCGCCAATCTGGGCCGGCATCGGCAACAACTCCGCCAGCGGGTAGGCCATCAGAACCGTTACCACGAC
>CAZHAY010000008.1:20907-24953 GCA_964530545.1 uncultured Marinobacter sp. | reverse complement strand
TTAGGGAAACACTCGGAGACGATACATGGCCCAATACCGCCGACTCTGGTACATCCTGATTGCCGTACTGGCAGTGACCTTTGCCCTGCTGGGCTACTTTGGCGTGGAGGTATACCGCGACGCGCCCCCTATTCCGGACCGCGTCGTCACCACTAATGGTGACGTACTGATGACGGAAGACTCCATCCTGGACGGACAGACGGCCTGGCAGTCCGTCGGCGGGATGCAACTGGGCTCCATCTGGGGCCATGGCGCCTATCAGGCACCGGACTGGACCGCCGACTGGCTGCACCGGGAGCTGGTTGCCTGGCTGCATATTGCTGCTGAAGAAGAGTACGGCCAGAACTGGCATGAGCTGAACGGCCAGCAACAGAATGCGCTCGAGTATGATCTGAAGCAGGCCTACCGCACCAACAGCTTTAACGCGGACACCGGCGAACTGGTACTGGGCGACCGTCGCGTGCGGGCGATTGCGGAAACCGCGGCCTATTACGACCGCCTGTTTAGCGATGACCCTGGCCTGCAGCCCACCCGGGCAAACTACGCCATGAAGGAAAACACCCTTCCAAGTGCAGAGCGCCGGGCACGGATGACCGAGTTTTTCTTCTGGACCGCCTGGGCGGCCGCCACCGAACGGCCGGGCGGCGACGCAACCTATACCAATAACTGGCCCCATGAGCCACTGATCGACAACGTACCCACCGCCGAGAACGTATTCTGGTCCCTGATGAGTATTATCCTGCTGATCGCCGGCATCGGCGGTCTGGTCTGGGCCTGGGCATTCCTGCGCAGGCAGGAAGAAGAACCCGCCGCTCCGGTCAGAGACCCACTGACCACCTTTGCACTGACACCGTCACAACTGGCCCTGGGTAAGTACCTGCTGCTGGTGGTGGGCCTGTTTACCTTTCAGGTCATGCTCGGCGGCTTTACCGCGCACTACACCGTCGAAGGTCAGAGCTTCTACGGCATCAACGTTTCGGAGTGGTTCCCCTACTCGCTGGTACGCACCTGGCACATTCAATCGGCGCTGTTCTGGATCGCGACGGGCTTTCTCGCCGCCGGACTGTTCCTGGCCCCGATCATCAACGGCGGCAAGGATCCGAAATTCCAGAAACTGGGCGTCGACGTACTCTTCTGGGCCCTGGTAGTGGTTGTTGCTGGCTCGTTTATTGGTAACTACCTCGCCATCGCCCAGATCATGCCTGAACACCTGAATTTCTGGCTTGGCCATCAGGGCTATGAGTACGTTGACCTGGGGCGGCTCTGGCAGATCGGCAAGTTCCTTGGCATCGTCTTCTGGCTGGTGCTGATGCTGCGCGGTATTGTGCCGGCCCTGCGTCAGCCCGGTGACAAGCACCTGCTCGCTCTGCTGACCGCCTCGGTTGTCGCCATTGGGCTGTTCTACGGCGCTGGTTTCTTCTATGGCGAGCGCACCCATATCTCCGTTATGGAGTACTGGCGCTGGTGGATCGTCCACCTGTGGGTGGAAGGCTTCTTTGAGGTGTTTGCCACTACCGCTCTGGCCTTTATCTTCTGCAGCATGGGCCTGGTGTCCCGCACCATCGCCACATCGGCGTCCCTCGCCTCCGCCAGCCTGTTCATGCTGGGCGGTGTGCCTGGCACTTTCCACCACCTGTATTTCTCGGGCACGACCACACCGGTAATGGCCGTGGGCGCGACGTTCAGTGCGCTGGAAGTGGTCCCGCTGGTGGTGCTGGGCTATGAGGCCTGGGAAAACTGGCGTCTGAAGAACCGCACACCCTGGATGGAAAACGTGCGTTGGCCGCTGATTTTCTTCGTGGCGGTCGCCTTCTGGAATATGCTCGGCGCGGGTGTGCTGGGCTTTATGATCAACCCGCCCATCGCGCTCTACTACATCCAGGGCCTGAACACCACGCCGACCCACGCCCATGCGGCCCTGTTCGGGGTCTATGGCTTCCTCGCCCTGGGTTTCTGCCTGCTGATCCTGCGCTACCTCCGGCCGCAGATCGTGTTCGACGAGCGCCTGATGAAAGTCGGCTTCTGGTGGCTGAACATTGGCCTGGTGCTGATGCTGTTCACCAGCCTGCTGCCCATCGGCCTGATCCAGTTCGTGGCCAGCGCCAGTGAAGGGCTGTGGTACGCCCGCAGCGAAGCGTTCATGCAGACCGATATCCTGCAGTTCCTGCGCTGGTTCCGTACTCTTGGGGATGTCGTATTTATCGTCGGCGCGCTGGCAGTGAGCTGGCAGATCGTCAAAGGCGTGTTTTTCCCAACGCTCTCGCTGGCACCGGTGGAAACCGGCGATTCCGCGAAATCGGCTGAGATGAAGGCTTAAATCAAGAACAGGGCCAGGGATGGCCGCTATACTCGATAAAGTCATACTCCTGCCGGGGTATCGGTTTCACCCGGCAGATTTGCCATACTCGTGGCAGGCTTCCACTCAGTAGAACAGGGAATCTGACATGCCCGAATCCAGGCTGACTGACCGCTTTGGCCGCACGGTGAACTACGTCCGGCTGTCCGTCACCGACCGGTGTGATTTCCGTTGTGTATACTGCATGGCGGAGGACATGACCTTCCTGCCTCGCCAACAGGTGTTGACCCTCGAGGAAATCGCCCGGATCGCCCGTACGTTCGCCGAGCTGGGCACGGAGAAAATCCGCCTGACCGGAGGCGAACCCCTGGTCCGCAAGGACATCCTGGAACTGGTGAAAGAGATCGGCCACTACGGCCTGCGGGATTTTGCCATGACCACCAATGGCAGCCAGCTGCCCACGATGGCCGAAAACCTCCGTCGTGCCGGGCTGCACCGCCTGAACATCAGCCTCGACTCACTCGACCAGGACAAGTTCCGGCGCATTACCCGTACCGGGCGCCTGTCGCAGGTGCTGGATGGCATTGACGCCGCCCGTGAAGCAGGTTTCCGAGGCATCAAGCTCAATACAGTGGTACTCAGGGGCCGCAACGACGAAGAAGTACCCGCCCTGGTGGACTTCGCCCGACGAAAAGACGTTGATATCACCTTCATTGAGGAAATGCCCCTGGGGGAAATCACCGAGCACGACCGGAGCGAGGCATTCTGCAGCAGTGACGAAGTCCGCACCATTATCCGCCAGCACCATGAACTGATACCGACGACTGTTGATACCGGTGGGCCTGCCCGCTATTACCGCATACCTGGCAGCAGCACCCGGGTGGGGTTTATCTCACCCCATTCCCATAACTTCTGCGCCACCTGCAACCGGGTTCGCGTCACGGTGGAAGGCCGGTTGCTGCTCTGTCTCGGCAACGAACATTCCGTTGATCTGCGGCGCATCCTGAGAGGGAACCCGGTCAACGACGACAAACTGCGCAAAACCATTATCAACGCCATGGACCTGAAGCCCGAGAAACATCACTTCGACGTAAACGGCGATGTGCAGATTCTGCGCTTTATGAACATGACCGGCGGTTGAGGCTCAGGCCGCCTCACCCTGCCAGCGCTTTGCCATCGCCCGGGCCTGGGCCAGGGTTCTGGCGTAGCTCCGCGTTCCTGTTTTCTTGCGAATTCCCGCTCGACGCAGTTTCACGATCATCCGCGCCGGCAGCCCGACAATGATCAGGTTGACGTCCTCCCGCTCCATTTCCTCAACCAGCGAGCTCATCACCGCCAGCGCGGTGCCGTCCATACTGGGCACGTCGTGCATATCAAGGATCAGGGTGCGAACCTGGGGGTCGGCAATATGCAGTGAGCGCAGTGCGGTTTCCGCAGCGCCGAAAAACAGTGGCCCGTTAACGTCGTAAACGGCCACCGAGGGCGGAAGCCCGCCCAGGGATGGATGGTGGTGTTCGCGGGCCGGTGAGACATGGGTGAGGCTGGCCATGCGCCGGATAAACAGGGCTGACGCAAGGCCTACCCCGACCGCTACGGCAATGACCATATCAAATATCACGGTCAGCCCGAAGCAGGTTACCAGCACGATGATATCTCCCGCCGGGGCCGACTTCAGGGTGTGCACGAAATGCCGCGCCTCACTCATGTTCCAGGCAACGATAAACAGCAGGGAGGCCAGCGCCGCCATGGG
>CAZHAY010000008.1:0-20807 GCA_964530545.1 uncultured Marinobacter sp. | reverse complement strand
CGGAACAGGTCAAAACTCAACACCAGGGGTTGTCCGTCGGGCCCTGGTAATCGCCAGGGCGCCATGAACGAGGGCAGAATCGGCGGAATCCCCTGCCCGGTTTCGCCATCAACTTCCCAGGTAAAGCGCGAAGCAATGGTCTCCACCGCTGGCGTACCGTCGCCGCCAAACATGGCGTTTACGGCCCAGGCCACCAGCCCGCCGGCGATCAGCCCGACCAGAGGCGCTGGTACGGGAACTTTCAGCTTCGGCCACATCAGCATCAGGGCCAGTGTAAACACCCCAACCCCCAGCTCCAGCGGCTTCAAGGTCGGGAACGACGACAGAATAATCCCTAGGTTTTCAATAAAGTGCTCCCCCATAGGCCCAGTGGTCAGGCCCAGGAAGTCCGGCACCTGCAGCATGGCAATGACCACCGCGATGCCTGCGGTAAAGCCCAGCACCACCGGATAGGGAACAAACTGTATCAACCGCCCCATACGGGTTACGCCCAGCGCCACCAGCAGCACACCGGCCATCATGGTGGCGATCAACAGGCCGCCAAGCCCGTACTGCTGAACGATGGGAAACAGGATGACAACAAACGCTGCCGTCGGTCCGGAAACGTTAAAGCGGGCGCCCCCGGTCAGGGCGATAATTGCACCCGCAACAATGGCCGTATAGAGCCCATGCTGAGGTGGCACACCCGTCGCGATGGCCAACGCCATGGACAGGGGCACGGCCACTGTACCCACGGTCATTCCCGCCATGATGTCCTGCCGCAGTTCCGACGCTCCGTAACCGTCCCGAAACGCATCGCGAAGCCCGGTGGCGATGCCGGGAATACGGACCCGAAACCGTTGTCGCGCCATGACAGGAAACCTCTCTAGCAGGAGTGAACACCCAGGAATGAGCCCTTCAGCAGCCGATCAGGGAGCCGCAGGTCGTTAATAATATTAACATAATCACCGGCGTACCGTTTCCGGGTAGCCGGTGTGATCAGGGATTCAGTGGTTCATGCCCGGAGCATGGTCGTCATGGGAGCCCAGGTGTTCCAGGGTAATGTCGGCGAAGGGAACCACCTCACCGCCAAACTCTGCGGCAAAGGCTTCGGCGGCGGACGCTTCTGCAAAGGACGCCAGTGTCGGCCCCATGGCGCCGGTACGTTCGGACCCCACCACATAGAATGCCTCGCGGGCATCAATCAGGGCGGTATCTGCCGGCTCCTCCCACTCCGTCTCGGCCATATCGTGCACATATAGCACATGGTCACGATTGACGTTTTCCGGCTGCAGCACCCAGGAGAACATATCCCGCGTGGAACAGAACTTGCGAACCTGCTCCTCCCGGGCGGTGATGGCCTCGCCCTTGGGGCCGGGGAATCGGGTAATGGCCATGCCACACACGTGGCACTCATCCCCGGAGTCAAAATGGACAGGGTCGGGCCGGGCGACATCGGCGCTCTCACCGGAATCCGAACAACCAGCGAGCAAGGCGGTGAATGCCAACGCCAGGGTGATACCCACTAACCGCGATAGTTTCATTACGAACTCCCTCTCAGATACGACGATTACGGAACAACGCCCAGGCCCCGGCCAAAGGCACTACAAACCAGATCACCAGAGCGACCCACAGTCCGCCGGGGCCCATGGGCAGGTCCGCGCCAAGACTCAGCACACCGGTCAGCTGGGAGCCACCCTCAAACACGACAATATTCAGCAGACGGTAGACATCCGTAGGATTCAGCAGCAGCAACCACGGCAACAGTTCCGGGTTCAGTCTGCCCTCGCTGGCCACCAGCAGGCCCAGCAGCATCAGGTCGAAGATCAGCACAAAGAAGAACCAGATCGCCAGTGCCAGGCCGGCTGCCAGTGGTTTTTCACTCACCCGCACGCTAACCAGATAGGCCAGCGCAATAAACCCCCAGCCCAGCAGGATGGTGGACAGGATAAAACGCAGCAACGCCGCAGCCAGGGTTCCGACGGCAACATCGTCCACCAGCAAGGCGATGGCGACGCCGGCGATACCAAAGCCAATCACGGTAGCCAGCGCCAGGGTCAGGCTGTGGCCCAGGAACTTACCGAACAGCAACTGGCCGCGGCTAAGGGGGTAGGTCAGCAGTAATAGCAGCGTGCCGCCCTCCTCTTCCCCCACAATGGCGTCATAAGCCAACAGCAGGGCGATCAGCGGTATGAGGAAGATCCCCAAGCTGGCCAGACTGGCAATGGTGGCTGGTGTGGAAGCATAGCCGACGGTCCCCGAGGCGGCGGCCCCAAACCAGGCGATACCCAGCGCCAGGGTAGCGAACACGAGGGAAATGGCGATCAGCCAGCGGTTGCGCAGACTATCGGCAAGTTCCTTGCGGGCGATGGTCCAGATGCTGTTCATTGCGCGCCTCCCCGATGGGCCAGGCCACCAGAACCGATAAAGTGCACGTAGATATCCTCCAGGGTTGGCTCGGATATGTTCAGGTCGCGGACCTCACCGGTGGTCAGCAGACGGCGGATCATGGGCATCTTCTGGTCGGGCGTCACCTCCAGCCGTAACTCGCCGCTTTCGTGCCAGCTGGCCCGTGGCCCCAGCTCTTCCGCGATATCCAGCAGGTGGCTGCGGCTCTCCATGGGCTGGATCTCCAACGAGACCGGCATGTTGGCCTGACGGCGCAGGGCCGGCAGGTCCCCGGCGGCTTTCAGGGAGCCCTGAGTGAGAATGGCGCCCCGGTCGATATAAGGCTCGACACCCGGCAGTACGTGAGAGCAGAGCACAATGCCGGTGCCCTCGTCTCTCAGCTTCCGCAGCAACTGGTACAGGTCGGCTGTGGCCACCGGATCCAGCCCTACCGTCGGCTCATCCAGCATCAGCAGCCTGGGCTTTCCCAAGAGCGCCTGGGCGAGACCAAGGCGTTGGCGCATGCCCTTGGAATAGGTGCGTGTACGCGCGTCCATGGCGTCCCCCAATCCAACCTGTTTCAGCAGCTCCGGTACCTGGGCCAGCGGCGCGCCTTTGAGGCGGGCGAAGTGCTTGAGAATCTCCCGCCCTGTCAGCTGGGGGTAGAACATGACATTCTCAGGCAGGTAGCCAATGTGCTGGCTGACCTCGGGATCACCCGCCGCGCCGCCAAGCACCGTGAGCCTGCCCTGCTGCGGCGTCATCAGGCCCAGAATCAGCTTGATGGAAGTGGTTTTGCCAGCACCGTTGTGGCCGAACAGACCGAGTATTTCGCCGGGCTCCAGAGTCAGGTCAATGCCGGTCAGCACCGGGTTTCGGGTATAGCGATAGCTTATGTTTTCCAAACGGAAACAGCTCATGGGATCTCCGCTCGCAAGGTTTCAGGGGGACGCATCAGAGGAAAGGAGTCAGTGACACCCGGCGCCTTCACCACGGGGAAGGCCTGCTGTACCCAGCGCAGGGTATCCACCGCGGGGCTGTGCATCAGGATTCGCGCTTCCGGATAGGTCCACAGCAAGCGATCCACGTTGTCATTGGGTTCGTAGGGCACATCCCCGAGGCCATCCTGGTCCCGGTCCCAGCCAAGGTAGTCGCTCCAGTAGTTGCCACGGCCGTCTTTAGACCATTCCTGGGTGCGATTGGCCACATACTTGACCTGTCGCTCATTGTTCAGGAAGGCATTGCCCACAAGCTCATTATTCTCGGAGCCCGCGGTCAGGTGAATGCCGATGTCGCTGTTAGCGAACAGGTTATTTTCAAAAGTATTGTAGAGGGAGTTATAGATGAACACGGCCTTCCCTTCTGCACCGGAGATCGTCACCCCGCCCACATCCCGCTGAGTAATACCGGTCACCCGGTTGTTCCTCAGGGTGGAGTTGGTGATGTAATTCATCAGGATGCCGTAGTTCTCGTCGTTCTCGGAACGGTTGTCCGTCACCGTCAGGTGCTTGCTCTGCATCAGCGCGTAGCCGGTCCGAGTTCCGAAGGTGTGGTTGCCTTCCAGCACGTTACTCATGGAGTACATGTAGTGAACCCCATAACGCAGGTCTGAAATGGTGTTGTTGCGGATGGTATTGCCGTTGGAAGTTTCGATATAGATGCCATCCCGTGTCTGGCGTACGTCGTTGCCTTCGATCAGCGCACCGGAGGTGTTGAACATATGAATGCCATTGCCACGATCCTGGGATCGCCGCTCCGCATCCCCCCGCACCCGGTTATTGCGAACGGTGACTTCCGGAGTTGCGTCCAGCCAGATACCAAACGCCGGCCCGTTAAGGCGGTTATCCTGGACGACTGCACCCCGGGCCTCCCGGGCAACAAAAATACCGGCGTCCATTTTGTTCAGGTCGCTGCCCCAGTTACGGATTTCACAGCCGCGCAAGGTGATGCCCGGTGCGGTAATTTCTACACCGTGGCCTTTGCCACCAGCGTCGATGACGGTGCCGGCGGCACAGATGACCGTAGTGTCCGGCACCGTCAGGGCCAGGGATGGGAGAGATTGAGGCGGCAGTTCAAACCGGCTTCCCGGTTCCAGCGCTGCCAGCTCCTGCTGCAGATCAGCATGGGCAATCAACGCAAACAGAGCGGCGAACAGAACCACTCCACTACGTGACAGATAAGCCATCAAGGTTCCCCAGGGTTAGAACGAAATGGCCCCCACCCGCAAGAATCTACCGGTAGAGGCCGCTGCCTGATATAGCCACAGGACCTGGAGACCATCCGCTTCGATGGCCCCCAGGTCGTCTGATCAGGCTTTCTCTACCAGCATGCGCCCCCGCATTTCCATGTGAAGGGCATGGCAGAACCAGGAGCAGTAGTACCAGTGAACCCCCGGCTTGTCAGCCGTGAAGGTGACTGATGACGTCTGCTGCGGACTGATCTCCATGTTGACGCCATGGTTGACCATGCAGAAGCCGTGGGTGACGTCTTCGATGGTGTCCAGGTTGGTGACGAAAACCGTGACCTCGTCTCCCTGCTTGACCTTGAATTCCGTCAGGCCAAACATGGGCGCGACCGAGGTCATGTAGACGCGGACCTTGTTGCCATCCCGGATCACCGTATTGCCGGACTCCAGGGTGACGCCATCCTTTTCGGCCTGTTCCCGGCAATTGGCAAAGTAAGGGTCATCCCGGGTATAGATCTTCTTGGTCTGAATCTGGTCACGGCGCACCAGGATACAGTCGTGGGGTTCGGCGAAGGCGGGGCCGTCGTGAACCAGGACCATTTCGTCACCAGAGATATCGATCAACTGGTCGTTTTCCGGGTGAAGCGGACCCACCGGCAGGAAGCGGTCCTTGGAGAACTTCGACAGGACCACCAGCCACTGGCCGTCGGCGTCCCGGGACTCCGTCAACGAGGCGTGGTTATGGCCCGGCTGGTAGTGCACATCCAGTTTCTGGCGGATGTAGTTAACGTTTTCGCCGCCATAGTGCTTGATGGCTTCTTCGATATTCCATTTCACGACCTGGCTGTCGATAAACAGTGTGGTGTAGGCATTGCCCCGGCCATCAAAGGTGGTGTGCAGGGGCCCGAGGCCCAGCTCCGGCTCAGCCACGACGGTATCCCGCCCTTCGATCTTGTCGTCGAACAGGTCATCAAGCCTGTCGATGGCAATAACGGTACAGGTGGGCGACAGCTTACCGTTGGCAATGAAATATTTGCCATCCGGCGACGTGTTGAGCCCGTGGGGGTTTTTCGGTACCGGAATGTACCGGGTCAGCTCAGAATCGCCGCGACCGTCCACAATGGGCACGTCGGAATCGCCCAAAGTGGTGAAATTACCGGCCTTGACGGCGGCTTCGATGCGCTCGATGTTGAACACAACCACCCAGTCACGGTCGTTACGCATGGTACCGGCCAGATCCAGGGCCTTCTCCGAGTTGTAGCAGGTGGAGGCGGCGTATTTACCGGTATAGTCCGCATCCATGTTGTCCAGGTTGCCGTCAACAATTACCTGCCAGGCCACTTCCATGGTGTCCGCATCCACGGCGTTAAACATGGTGTGGCTGTTTTCGAGGCTGAAATCGCTGCCGTCGTTGGGATGGGGAATGATGAATTCTGCGTTGGCGAAGACGTATTTGGTCCGGGGCACTTTCTGCAGGCGCAGGCCGTGAATCGACTGTACGTTCGGAATATGGGTAATCTTGTCCGTCTTCATGATGTCGAGGCGGATACGGGCGATCCGGGTGTTGGCCTTGTCGTTGATGAACAGGTACTTGCCATCATAACGACCGTCGGTCATGGAAATGTGGGGGTGGTGACAGTCACCGTTGGTGAAGTGCGCGCCTTCGCCCAGTATCTTTTTACTTTCGTTGGTAATACCCCAGCCGGTGGCAGAGTCGTGGTTGAATACCGGAATACGCATCAGTTCTCGCATGGATGGTACACCCATAACCCGCACTTCGCCCTGATGACCGCCACTCCAGAAACCGTAATATTCGTCCAGTTCCCCCGGGCCCACATGAATTTTCTTCATGGCCTCTTCAGCGGCCGCGGCCCAGGTCTCGCGGCTCATGACGGCGCCGCCAAGACCGGTCGCCCCGGCCACACCGGCCAGCGCAGCCGCGCCCATAAAACTGCGACGACTCAGACCGGTGGCTTTATCCTGATCTTCACGTTTTTTCATAACATCCGACTCCACTTTCGGTAGCGGTAAGGTTCTGGCTTTCATCAGCTCACCTGGGTTACCGGAATCTGCTCCGGCCGGCCCGGTGAATTCTGTCCACGGCGTTTACCGCGGCGCTTGACGATCAGTGGCGGGCACTTGTTATCGTCAAAATAGGTCATCTGGCAGTCCAGGCAGTAGTGGCATTCCTGGTAGTTAATGGTGCCGTCCGGGTGAATCGCCTGTACCTCACACTCCTTCTCGCACAGGCGACAGGGGTTGCCGCACTCCTTGCGCCGCTTCAGCCAGTCGAATACCCGCACCTTGGTGGGCAGGGCGAGCGCAGCGCCCAGGGGGCACATATAGCGGCAGAACACTTTGCGGGTGAAAATATTCACCACGACCAGCAACAGCGCGTAGGTCACAAACGGCCAGCTCCGGTCAAACCGGAGGGTGATGGCGGTCTTGAACGGCTCCACTTCGGCCAGCTGCTCCGCGGTTGCCAGGGACTCCAGCGACACCCCAAACAGCACCAGCAGGATGATGTACTTGATGGCCCACAGGCGTTCGTGAATCGGGAAAGGCACGTTGTACTGGGGAATCTTCATCTTGCGGGCGATTTCGTTCACCAGCTCCTGCAATGCCCCGAACGGACACAGCCAGCCGCAGTACACCGCCCGGCCCCAGAGCAGGATGATGCCGGCCACCACTGCCCAGAGCACAAACATGATCGGATCAATCAGGAAAGTCTCCCAACTGAAGCCACTGAACAGGCTGTGAACAAAGGTGAGCACGTTGACAACCGACAGCTGCCCTAATGCATACCAGCCAATGAACACCAGCGTATAGGTAAGGAATGCGTGGCGAATCCAGCGGGTCGCCCTGGGCTTCTTCACCAGCCAGTCCTGGAAGAACAGGATGAACAGAAGGAACCCGAGACCAATGCCCAGCACCACCACCTGGAACCGCTTCTGGTACCAGACCTGCACCCACATGGGCTGGGTTTCGAGCCATTCTTCCTGGGTGATTTCCACCTCGGGACGGGTAAAGTACTGCTCCGGCAACTGGTAGTTCACCGGGAATACCTGGAACTCACTGTCCAGGGGCCCGGTCTGCCGCTTGACGGTCAGTGCCAGCGTCCAGTCGGCGCCCGGATCAAACCGGTATTGCTGGCGGATCAAGAAAATCGACATTTCCCGGAACTCCGGCATGCCTGCGGCGTAAACGTCGCTTAGCCGGTAATGGTCCAGGTCACGGAAGTTAAAGCCGGCGTCGAACTGACTGATCTGGATCCGGTCGAAAATACCGCCGCGAACATACCCGGAGCCCTTGAAGGAATAGTCGCCATTGGCCATCACGGCAATGGCGTGCTCGCCTTCCTGCAGTCCATCCATGACCCTCTGGTACTGGGCATCGCCCAGCAGATTACGGCCAATGGACGGCGCATTCAGATAACCCACAAACAGGTCAATGAAAGGCTCTTCCCGCCGCTCCGGCGCTGCCGTCTCAACGCCTTCGGCTTCGGTACCGATAAACGAATCGTCGACCTGGCCGCGGGTCAGCAACAGTCGGCGGATGGAGCCGTCTCCGGTCAGTTCCTGCCAGCTTTTCTGCTCAAACTGGTCGGTGTGAATGATGGCCTCCGGCGGACGGGCGACGCCACCACCTTCCACCAGCCCCAGCTCCACCCCGACACGCCGGGCGCTGTTGGTGATGACCTCATTGATCACCATCACCGTCACTGTCGCGCCAGACAGCCCGTCCACGGACATACGGGTTGCCGATGACTTGCCGCCGACGGTAACCCGCTGGTCCACCGCCAGGCCGGTATACTGGTCGGTAAACTCATGCATCTTGGCTTCCGGAATGCCGATCAGCAGAATGGGCTCATCGTGGTGGATAACTCGCGTAGTGCGAATTTCACCTTCTGTGTCGATGACCACGGTGGCGTCCAGCGGTTTGCCGGAGTATGCGGGTGTCTGGATGAAATCCAGGGTCTGGTAGGTATAGCCGAGCAGTTCCTCGCCGGCGTACAACGCTTTAATGGCCCGATTGTCTTCCAGTGGGCGGACTTCCTCCGCTTGCGGGAACGCGGTGGTGATGACTTCCCGCGCCTTGATCGGCTCGTAGGAGCCCAGCGGGGTGGCTGAGGCTCCCGTCGTTGTCAGAACCAGAAAACAAAGGGTAGCGAACACCCACCGTACGACCCTGATTCGGCGATCCGACACATTTCCTCCAGCTTGTTCAGCTCACTTAAGATGCTTACCTAAAACATGTTATAGGTTAACGCCGCTCGGAAACTTGATATTGTTCAATTCCAACGGCTAACCATCACAACTAGTCCATAGACCGGTGTTTTTCAAACAAACACCTCCCGATCCATCAATTCAGGGCAACCGCCTGGCCATCCCGGTCCAGCGGCAGGTAACCGCCAACGTGACCCATGCGAATGGACTCCACCATCATGGTCAGCGGCTGCTGCGCCTCGTCTGACGACGGCTCAATGCCGCCGCGGCCAGTCATGGCAGCGACGAAGACCACATCCCAGGACTGGCCGGTTTGCGCAGACTCATTTACCAGCGCAGGAAAGTGACTGACCTCTGCCGGCGCCTTGTCTACACAGATCACCGGAGTCAGGGCACCGCCCTCGCCGCGCTCGAACGCCGCTTTCTCCTCGGCGCTGGCCTCATCGGGCAGTTCGGCACGGCAAAACACGAAAAGCAGACGCTGCGGTTCCGGCTGTTCGCGGACCGCCTGCATCAGGTCGGAATAGCTGGCAATCATGGCGTTCCTCGTGAATCAGTTGCTGTGAGCAAATCAGAAAGCGTATATCGCAACAGAACAGGGCCTACTGGCTGATCTGTATCAGGCGCATCGGGTCCGGGATGAACAGCCGGCTGCGATTCACCCGCAAGAGGCCGTTACCCTTGAGGTCCGCCAGGATGCGCGAAAGAGTCTCCGGCTGCATGGCCAGGCGGGACGCCACCAGGCATTTAGGCAGCGGCAGCTCCACCTCACCGCCGTGCCGGCGGGCGTGTTCGGGTAACAGGTCTACGAGATAGCGGATCAGCCGGTCGCGGGCACTTTGTATGGTCATGATTTCAAGATCGTGAAAACGGCTGACGGCACGTCTGGCGTAATGCTGGAGGGCGGCCCGGGCGTACGCGGGCTCGCGGTCGATGAGTTCCTGATAGATACCCACTGGAATCATCAGCACCTCACTGTTCTTAAGGGCTTCGGCGTAACAGGCGTACTGACGGGGCTCGGCATAAATCATCACCTCCGCAAAGCAGTCGCCGGGCTGAAGGCTGTCGAGGGTGCGATCTACGCCGGAAGCATCGAGGCGGTACAACCGCAACCGGCCGGAAAGCACAAAGAAGAAATGATGGGCGGGCATGTCCTGGCGGTACAGCAACTGGTGATGCCCCAGCCGAACCCGGCGGGAGTGGTGCAGGACGAGGTCCAGGTCGCACTTGTCCAGGCTCGAGAACAGGGGGTGGTCCCGTAGGGCCCCCAGACCGCTCTCTTCCCCGAACGGCTTGTTGGCCGCGACCATGACCGGTTTTTCATAGCGCTTGTCGGCAGTTTGTGGGAGTGCCATGGCTGAACCTCTCCATATATGCATTTGAGATGATGCTTAAGATGGTAGAGGGAGAAGTTGATAAAAGCTGTCCCCCGATGGGGGTATCCGGGCGGTAATTGAGGAGTAATTGATTTACCTCAAAAGATCAGCCCGGATCTATTGCATCAGCGGCGAATCTGGCAGATCCAGATCCACGCCTTCCACCCCGGTTTCAGCGGCCAGCACCTGAAGATACT
Source organism: uncultured Marinobacter sp. (assembly GCA_964530545.1). GTDB lineage: Bacteria > Pseudomonadota > Gammaproteobacteria > Pseudomonadales > Oleiphilaceae > Marinobacter. The sequence continues at coordinate 10,456 of CAZHAY010000008.1, read as the reverse complement.
GGCGGAATGCCCGACGGGTGACGCTTTCACTGAGGTACTGACGGATCTGGGGTTTGACGTATTCATAGGGGAGCTGTTCGCCTTCGATCCGCTGATCGATGCGCACGATATGCCAGCCGTAGCGGCTCTCGATCAGTTCCGGATGCAGGCCGTCCTGCAGGTTCAGTACCGGCCGCTCGAACTCTTCCACGGTCTGGCCCTTGCTGATCTGGCCCAGACTCCCGTCCTGATGGCGAGACTCACAGGCGGAGTACTCTCTGGCCACGGTCGCAAACTGCGACCGGCCATCAAGAAGCGACGACAGGATCTGCCTGCCCGCATCTTCCTGGCGGATACGTTCAGCTACATCATCCGGGGCTGCCGCCAGCAGAATATGACTGACCGCCAGCAGGGTCGGGCTGCAGAAGCGGCCCGGGTTGGCGGCGTAGAAACGTTCACAATCCTGCTCATCGGGGTCGGGTACGCTGAGTTCCAGCTCCAGCACCCGGGCGATCCGGTCTTCTTCGTTGTCAATATCGTTCAGCGCCAGCTGGCTGGCCTGCCGCAACAGTAATTCGCGGATTACGAGGCTCTTGGCCGCGTTATGCCAGGCCTCGGCCAGTTCTTCAGCCGGATGGTGCTGCATCTCGCGGGCGATCTCGTCTACATGGATCAGGGTGTCGCCCACGTAGACCGCTGGAAACTGGCTTCTGGGTTTGCCGGCTTCGGCAACAGGTATCAGCTGCATGGTAGGACCTTACCCGATGGTTCTGTTTATTCCCTTGCAGTTAAACAGGTTACGGGCGGGAAAGCGCTTCCCCGGAAGAGGTAGCCCGCTGACAGAAAGGGGTATCCAACGAGGTAAGCGCCCAGGCACAGCCGGGCCTCTGAGTCAGGAATCCGGCGGTGTCCCGGCCCAGAGGCCGGGAACCGTTCGTGGTAACCGCGCGGCTCAGCCTGCCTGCTCGCGCAGTATTCTTGCCGCGGCTACCATGTTTTCCAGGGCCGGGGTGACCTCCGGCCACTGGCGGGTTTTCAGGCCGCAGTCCGGGTTGACCCACAGGCGCCCGGCAGGAATCCGCTCCGCTGCCCTGCTCATCAGGTTGACGATCTGCTCCACGCCGGGAATGTTGGGAGAATGGATATCGTAGACCCCCGGGCCGATCTCATTGGGGTACTCGAACTTCTCAAACACATCCAGCAGTTCCATATCCGAGCGGGAGGTTTCAATAGTGATCACGTCCGCGTCCATATGGGCGATCGATTCAATGATGTCATTGAACTCCGAATAACACATGTGAGTATGAATCTGCGTCTCGTCACTCACGCCATTGGCCGTGATGCGGAACGATTCCACCGCCCAGTCCAGGTAGCCCTGCCATTCCGAGCGGCGCAGGGGCAGGCCTTCGCGCAGGGCGGCTTCGTCGATCTGGATAATGTTCACACCGGCCGCTTCCAGGTCCAGCACTTCCTGGCGGATGGCCAGGGCCAGCTGCAGGCAGGATTCGCTCCGGGGCTGATCGTCCCGCACAAAGGACCAGTTCAGTATGGTAACCGGACCTGTCAGCATGCCCTTGAAGGGCTTGTCGGTGAGCGACTGGGCGTAGCGGATCCAGTCCACGGTCATGGCTTTAGGGCGGCTGATATCACCGAACAGAATGGGCGGTTTGACACAGCGGGAGCCGTAGGACTGTACCCAGCCGAACTGACTGAACACATAGCCTTCAAGCTGCTCACCGAAGTACTCCACCATGTCATTACGCTCGGCTTCGCCGTGCACCAGTACGTCCAGGCCCAGCTTCTCCTGTTCACGTACAGCGTGCTCGATTTCGGCTTTCATTCTGGCCGTGTAATCGTCAGCGGAAAGCGCCTGTTTCCGGAACGCCAGCCGGGCCTTGCGGATTTCCTGGGTTTGCGGGAAGGAGCCAATGGTGGTGGTCGGATATAACGGCAGGTCCAGACGGGCACGCTGCTTTTCCGCACGTTCGTCATAACGGCTCTTGCGCTGGCCCAGTTCTGCCGTAATGCTCCGCACAGCTTCTTTGACGGTCGGGTTGTGGACCCGCCCGGAGTTGGTGCGGCTGTCGACGGCGGCCTGGTTTTCGGCCAGCTCTTCCGCCACGGCCTGATGACCTTCGTTGATGGCTCGGGCAAGTACCGTCAGTTCCGTCAGCTTCTGTCTGGCGAAAGCCAGCCAGTTACAGATCTCGCTATCCAGCCGGGTTTCGCTATCCAGATCCACCGGCACATGCAGCAGGGAGCACGACGGCGCCAGCCACAGCCGGTCTCCGAGCTTTTCAGCGATCGGATTCAGCCATTCCAGTACGCCGTTCAGGTGGGTTTTCCAGATATTGCGGCCGTCGATAACCCCCACCGACAGGACCTTGTGGGCTGGCAGCCAGTCCACCACCTTAGTCACTTCTTCGCGGCCACGCACCCCATCAATGTGCAGCCCTGCCACCGGCAGGTTGCAGACCAGCTGAAGATTCTCCTGGAGGGTGCCGAAGTAGGTGGCCAGCAGCAGTTTCGGGCGGTTGGCCTTCAGGGTGTGGTAGGCGGTTTCGAACGCGTGTTTCCAGTCCGCATCCAGCTCGGTGACCAGGGCGGGTTCATCCACCTGCACCCATTCAGCACCGGCATCGGCCAGTTGCTCGAGCAGCTGGCTGTACACCGGAAGCAGTGCGGGTAGCAGGTCCAGACGGTTCGAGCCGTCTTTTTCCTTGCTCAGCCACAGGTAGGTGACGGGGCCGATAATGACGGGCTTGGCGTTAACGCCCAGAGCCTGGGCTTCCGCCAGTTGCCCGAGAATGCGCCCGGCGTTCAGGGAAAAGGTCGTCGCCGAGGTGACTTCCGGAACAATGTAGTGATAGTTGGTATCGAACCACTTGGTCATTTCACCGGCGTGAACACAACTGCAGTCACTATCCTGTGCGGAGCGGCCCCTGGCCACCCGGAAGTAGCTGTCCAGCTCACTGCCTTTGAGCCCTTCGACCCGGGCCGGAAGGTTGCCCAGGGTGAAGCTCATGTCCAGCACCTGATCGTACAGAGAGAAATCCCCCACCGGCACCAGGTCCAGCGACGCCTGCGCTTGCCAGTTTTCCTCACGAAGTGCTTTCGCCACTTCAAGCAACTCTGCTTCGGAGCTCTGGCCTTTCCAGAACGCTTCCTGGGCAAATTTCAGTTCCCGCCTGGGTCCGATGCGGGGAAACCCCAGGTTATGAATTAATGCCATGTTTATTGCCCTTTGTATGAATGTCATTAAGACGAAACAGCATAGGGGCGCATCAGGATGAATAAAAATGGTATATTTTCACGAACCCATTAGTTTTGGTCATACATCACATGCTGGATCGCAATCACCTCGAAGTTATCCGGGCTGTCGAACAATATGGCTCGGTAACCGCCGCCGCCCGGCACCTGCACCTCACCCAATCGGCCCTGAGCCATACCATACGCAAGCTGGAACAGGGGCTGGGGACAGCGCTCTGGTGGCGTGAAGGGCGTCAGTTGCGGCTGACCCAGGCCGGGGAATTCCTGCTGAACACAGCCAACCGTCTGCTCCCGCAATTGGAGCACGCAGAAGCCCGGCTGCGACAGTTTGCGACGGGTGAGCGGGGGTCATTGCGGATCGGGATGGAGTGCCACCCCTGTTATCAGTGGTTACTCAAAGTTGTGTCGCCATTTCTGGCGCAGTGGCCGGATGTCGATGTGGATGTGAAGCAGAAATTCCAGTTTGGCGGCCTTGGCGCCCTGCTGGACTACGAGATCGACCTGCTGGTGACGCCGGACCCCCTGTACCGGCCAGGGCTGGCGTTCGAGCCGGTGTTCGATTACGAGCAGGTGCTGGTGATCCCCCGGGACCATCCTCTTTCGGGCCGGGATTTCGCCTGTCCGGAAGACCTGGGTAACGAGGTGCTGCTCACCTACCCGGTGGCGACCGACCGGCTGGACGTCTACACCCTCTTCCTGACCCCGGCGGCCGTGGCGCCCAAACGCCATAAAACCATCGAAACCACCGACATCATGCTGCAAATGGTTGCCAGTGGCCGGGGCGTCGCTGCCCTGCCCCGCTGGCTGGCGGAAGAGTACAGCGAGCGCCTGCCTCTGACGACCGTACGAATGGGGGAGCGGGGAGTGGCCAAGCAGATTTTCGTCGGCACCCGGGAGAGCGATCACAATACCGGGTATCTGCAGGCGTTTATCGAGCTGGCCCGGCACCATAACCAGCCAGCCTGAGAAGAGCGGCTATCCACTATTCCGGCGGACGATAAAAGCCATGGACCGCGACGGCCCATGGCTTTCCTGAAAGTCCGGGCTGGTAATCAGGCGCGCTTGCGCACAACCTGATACCGACGGCCAAAATACTCAAGCGGCACGCTCAGCACATGTACCAGGCGGGTGAACGGGAACAGCACCAGAATCGTCAGGCCCAGGAAAATATGCGCCTTGAAGATCCAGTGGGCATCAGCGACATGAGCCGCCACACCGCCCTGAAAGGTGAGTACGCCCTGAGCCCAGGCAGAGAACTTCAGCATCTGCGCGCCATCCAGGTGGCCCAGGGTGGGGATAATGGTGAGCAGGCCAAGGGCCACCTGTACGACCAGGATGCAGATCACCAGGTTATCCGCCAGGGTACTGCTGGCCTTGACCCTTGGGTTGGTCAGCCGGCGCCAGGCCAGCATGGACCCACCGATCAGGCACATGACCCCGGCAACGCCACCCACCAGCACCGCCAGCAGTTGCTTCTGCCCCGGCGTGATCAGCCAGCCGTAAGCCCACTTGGGCGCCAGCAGGCCTACCATGTGGCCAAAGAAGATCACCAGAATACCCACGTGGAAGAGTACGCTGGCAATCACCATGTTCCTGTTGCTCAGCATCTGGCTGGAATGCGCCTTCCAGGTGAACTGACCATGGTCGTAACGGGCCCAGGTGCCAATAAACAGGACGGCCAGCGCAATATAGGGGTAAACCCCGAACAGCAGTGTATTTAGATAGGACATCGTTGCTTCCTCCTGCGCTTACGCGCGCCCTGTCTGCCGGTGAGTGGCATCCACCATCAGTTGCTCACTCAGGTGGATGGTCTGGGTCTGGTCCAGTTCCCGGCGGCGCTGGCCAACCACGCCACCGGTGGAGCAGGAGCTGCCCTGGTCATCCACGAACTTCACCATTTCTTCTTCCCAGACCCGGTCCAGCGCCTCGGGGGTGTCGTCCCGCTCTTCCGACGCCACAATCCGGGCCAGCTCCTGACGATCGGCCTGGCGACCGGACAACACCAGCAGGGCGTCCATCACGACGTGGTAGACGCTTTCCCGCTGGTACAGCCGCTCTCCAAGCAGGCCGAGGATATGGTGGATATCTTCCAGCCAGTTGCGGATCTCATCCCAGGGCCGGGTCGACAGATACTCCAGGAACAGCGGCAGGTAATCCGGCAGTTCCCGGGCGTCTATTTCCAGCCCGTTGGCGCTGTACTGCTCCATCAGGTCCACCATGGCCTGGCCCCGGTCACGGGACTCACCATGAACATGTTCGAACAGCAGCAGGGACGTTGCCCGGCCCCGGTCGAAGGTGCCTACGTAGGCCTCCTGCAGGTCCAGCAGGTTGTCCTCACACAACCGGTCGAGGCAGGTCAGTAACTGGTCCTTGTTCTGCCTTGGCAGGCGGCTGTCCTCCAGCACAACCGCCACCAGCGCATCTTTGGTTTGCTGCAGTTCTTCGGTGGGATACTCAAGCATCCGCGCCAGTACTTTCAGTAATTGCATGGCTGTCTCCTTAGTCCTGCAGCTGTTTAGGGTCGACCTGTTTTACAGTGGCCAGCTTGGCCACCATGCTGGTGGTCTGCTTTCTGCCACCGAACAGGCTGAAGTCGCTCTCGCCACCACTACAGCCATCGCCGAAGCTGAAGCCACAGCCTCCACGCTCACCGTAGGCGTCGGCATCGGGGAAGGCCTCTTTCGCCAGCTCGCGGTGGCTGGTGGGGATCACAAAGCGGTCTTCGTAATTGGCAATGGCCAGGTAACGGTACATCTCGTCGGCCTGAGCTTTGGTCAGCCCGCACTCTTCAAGCGCACGCAGATCTTCGACGCCCTCCACGGTTTCAGCACGTTTGTACAGGCGCATGGCCATGATCCGCTTGAGCGCACGGACGATGGGTTTTTCATCGCCGGCGGTCAGCAGGTTCGCCAGGTACCGGACCGGAATCCGCAGGCTTTCGATTTTTGGCAGTACACCGTCGAACTCTACCTTGCCGGCTTCCGCCGCCGACTGGATCGGGCTCAGGGGCGGCACGTACCAGACCATCGGCAGGGTGCGGTATTCCGGGTGCAGCGGCAGGGCCAGTTTCCAGTCCACCGCCATCTTGTACACCGGGCTGCGCTGGGCCGCTTCGATCACGTTCATCGGCACGCCATCTTTCAGGGCCTGTTCGATCACCTTGGGATCGTTCGGATCAAGGAAGATTTCCAGCTGTTTCTCATAAAGCTCGTGCTCACCCGGCGTGCTGGCCACTTCCTGAATCCGGTCCGCGTCGTACAGCAGCACCCCCAGGTAACGGATTCGGCCTACGCAGGTTTCTGAACACACGGTTGGCAGACCGGCTTCAATCCGCGGGTAGCAGAAAATACACTTCTCGGACTTGCCGGTTTTCCAGTTGAAGTAGATTTTCTTGTAGGGGCAGCCTGACACACACATCCGCCAGCCACGGCACTTGTCCTGATCAATCAGCACAATGCCGTCTTCTTCGCGCTTGTAAATGGCACCGCTGGGGCAGCTGGCCACACAGGCGGGGTTCAGGCAGTGCTCGCACAGGCGCGGCAGGTACATCATGAAGGTGCTTTCGAACTGGCCGTAGATGTCCGCCTGCACCTGGTCAAAGTTCTTGTCCTTGCGGCGCTTGGCAAACTCGGTGCCCAGGATTTCCTCCCAGTTGGGGCCCCATTCGATTTTTTTCATACGCTCGCCGGAAATCAGCGACCTGGGCCGGGCAACCGGCTGGTGCTTGCTGTCACCGGCGGTGTGCAAATGCTGGTAGTCGAAATCAAACGGCTCATAGTAGTCATCGATTTCCGGCAGGTCCGGGTTGGCGAAGATGTTCGCCAGCACCCGGAACTTGCCACCGATGCGGGGGCGGATTTTGCCGGAGCTGTCGCGGATCCAGCCACCTTTCCACTTGTCCTGGTTTTCCCACTCTTTCGGGTAGCCAATGCCCGGCTTGGTCTCGACGTTGTTGAACCAGGCGTACTCCATGCCTTCGCGACTGGTCCAGACGTTTTTACAGGTGACCGAACAGGTGTGGCAACCGATGCACTTGTCCAGGTTCAGTACCATGCCGACTTGGGAACGGATCTTCATTTTACAGCCTCCTGAACAGAGTCATTGCCTTCACCGTCGAGCCAGTCCACGTTCTTCATCTTGCGGACCACCACAAACTCGTCGCGGTTGGAACCTACGGTGCCGTAGTAGTTGAAGCCATAGGAGTACTGGGCGTAACCACCGATCATATGGGTCGGTTTCGGGCAGACCCGGGTGACCGAGTTGTGGATACCGCCCCTGGTGCCGGTGATTTCCGAACCCGGAATGTTCACGATCCGCTCCTGGGCGTGATACATCATCACCATGCCCGGCATGACCCGCTGACTGACGACCGCCCGCGCCGCGATGGACCCGTTGGCGTTGAACACTTCGATCCAGTCGTTGTCTTCCACCCCCACATCCCGGGCGTCATCTTCGCTCAGCCACACAATGGGGCCGCCGCGGGACAGGGTCAGCATCAACAGGTTATCGCTGTAGGTACTGTGGATACCCCACTTCTGGTGCGGCGTGAGGAAATTCAGCGCCTTTTCCGGGTTGCCATTGGGCTTGGCATTCAGCAAGGGTGTGGCCGCCTTGGTGTTGATCGGTGGACGGTACACCAGCAGGCTCTCGCCGAAGGCGCGCATCCATTCGTGGTCCTGGTAGAACTGCTGGCGACCGGTCAGAGTGCGCCAGGGGATCAGCTCATGGACGTTCGTGTAGCCCGCGTTGTAGGACACATGCTCATCTTCCAGACCCGACCAGGTGGGGCTGGAGATAATCTTGCGCGGCTGCGCCACGATGTCCCGGAAGCGGATTTTTTCCTCTTCCTTATTGGTTGCCAGATGGGTGTGATCCAGGCCGGTGAATTCAGACAGCGCTGCCCAGGCCTTGACCGCTACCTGGCCGTTGGTTTCCGGTGCCAGGGTCAGGATCACTTCGGCGGCATCAATGGCCGTGTCGATCTTCGGGCGACCGGCGTTGGCACCCTCCAGATGGGTGTAGTTCAGGTCTTTCAGGAAGCTGATTTCCTTATCGGTGTTCCACTTGATGCCCTTGCCACCGTTGCCCAGCTTGTCCAGCAGCGGCCCAAGCGAAGTAAAGCGGGCGTAGGTGTTGGGGTAGTCCCGCTCAACAGTGATGAAGCTGGGTGCGGTCTTGCCGGGAATCAGGTCGCACTCGCCTTTTTTCCAGTCCTTCACGTCGAACGGCTGGCCCAGTTCTGCCGGCTCATCGTGCAGCAGCGGCAGGGTGACCACGTCTTTTTCCACGCCTAGATGGCCTACCGCCGCGCTGGAGAAGGATTTGGCAATGCCCTTGTAGATCTCCCAGTCGCTGCGAGCTTCCCAGGCCGGATCGGTAGCCGCGGTCAGCGGATGGATGAACGGGTGCATGTCGGACGTGTTCAGATCGTTCTTCTCGTACCAGGTCGCCGTGGGCAGCACGATGTCCGAGTAGAGGCACGTGGTGGACATGCGGAAATCCAGCGTCACCAGCAGGTCGAGCTTGCCTTCCGGCGCCTCGTCGTGCCATCTGACCTCCTGCGGTTTGGCGCCGCCTTCATGGCCCAGGTCTTTGCCCTGCAGACCGTTCTTGGTACCCAGCAGGTACTTGAGCATGTACTCATGGCCCTTGCCCGAGGACCCCAGCAGGTTGGACCGCCAGATGAACATGTTGCGCGGATGGTTCTGGGGCGCTTCCGGATCCTCACTGGCGAACGCCAGCGAGCCGTCTTTCAGCGACCGGGCAACGTAGTCGGACACTTCCATGCCGGCCTTTTCAGCCTCGGCGGCGATGCCCAGCGGGTTGCGGTTCAGTTGCGGTGCGGACGGCAGCCAGCCCATGCGTTCGGCACGGACGTTGTAGTCAATCAGGCTGCCCCCGAATCTGGACTTGTCTGCCAGGGGTGACAGGATTTCATCCACCCCCAGTTTCTCGTAGCGCCACTGGCCGGAATGGGCATAGAAGAAGGACGTGCCGTTCATGTGGCGCGGTGGACGCTGCCAGTCCAGGCCGAATGCCAGTGGCTGCCAGCCGGTTTGTGGACGGAGTTTTTCCTGCCCCACGTAGTGTGCCCAACCGCCGCCACTCTGGCCGATACAGCCGCACATGATCAGCATGTTGATCAGGCCGCGGTAGTTCATGTCCATGTGGTACCAGTGGTTCATACCGGCGCCGACAATGACCATGGAACGGCCTTTGGTCTTGTCAGCATTGTCGGCAAACTCACGGGCAATGCGGATGACTTTCTCGGCGGGAACGCCGGTGATTTTTTCCTGCCACGCCGGGGTGTAGGGCTTTATTTCATCGTAGGACGTGGCGCCGTCATCGTCGCCCAGGCCACGGTTGATGCCGTAATTGGCGACCATCAGATCGTATACGGTGACCACACGGCCTTCGGAGCCATCCGCCAGCTGTACCTTACGGGTGCCCAGCTTGTGCTTGAGGATGTCCTTGATTTCGACGTGCTGGAAGTGCTCGTGCTCGACACCGCCAAAATACGGGAAGGCGACATCGACCACCTCGTCGTGCTTCTCGACCAGGGACAGCTGCAGGTTGATATCCTTACCGCTGGCGGTCTGCTTCAGGTTCCACTTGCCTTTTTCACCCCAGCGGTAGCCGATGGAGCCGTTAGGCGCGGTCAGCTCTCCGGATGTTTCGTCGATGGCGATGGTCTTCCACTCGGGATTATTTTCCTCGCCCAGGCCGTCGACCAGGTCACTGGCCCGCAGGAAGCGGCCTGGCACGTAGCTGCCGTCGTCCTTCTGCTCAAGCATGACCAGATTCGGCATGTCGGTGTAGCGGCGAATGTAATCCGTGAAATACTCACTGGGCCTGTCGACATGGAATTCCTTGAGAATCACATGGCCCATGGCCATCGCCATGGCCGCATCGGTGCCTTGCTTGGGGTTCAGCCACTCGTCGGACAGTTTGGCGACTTCGGCGTAGTCCGGAGTAATGGCAACGGTCTTGGTGCCCTTGTAGCGGACTTCAGTAAAGAAGTGGGCGTCAGGAGTACGGGTCTGAGGCACGTTGGAACCCCAGGCGATGATATAGCCGGAGTTGTACCAGTCAGCGGACTCGGGCACGTCGGTCTGTTCGCCCCAGGTCTGTGGGGAGGCCGGCGGCAGGTCACAGTACCAGTCGTAGAAGCTCAGGCAGACCCCGCCGATCATCGACAGGTAACGGG
>CAZHAY010000007.1:31979-45166 GCA_964530545.1 uncultured Marinobacter sp. | reverse complement strand
TCACCGAACAGGCCGGTGAACGCAGCCTTAAGGGAAGACCTACTATGGACAGTTTTCGTTTTTCACAGGTTAACGTCTTCTCAGCCGGTCCACTTTCTGGAAATCCGGTCGCTGTAGTCCACAATGCGGAGGCTCTTTCTGATGAACAGATGGTTGCACTTGCCCGATGGACCAATTTGTCGGAAACCACCTTCCTGTTACCACCAGACGACCCAGAGGCAGATTACCGACTGCGCATTTTCGAACCTGGAGGCGAGCTGCCGTTTGCGGGTCATCCGACGTTAGGCTCATGTCTCGCATGGTTATTAGCGGGAGGCGAGCCTCGGCAACCAAACCTGGTCGTACAGCAATGTGAAGCAGGGCTGATCAGTATCCGGAGAGAAGGATCGTTTCTCGCCTTTGCGGCGCCGCCTCTGGTCCGTTCGGGACCTCTGGAAAATGAGGTGGTCGACAAGATCGTACAGGCCTTGGATCTGCAGCCCTCGGATATCGTTCGACATCAGTGGGTAGATAACGGTCCGGGTTGGTGTGCCATCATGCTGGCTTCCGCGCAACAGGTACTGTCCATGAAACCTGATTGGTCCAGACTTTCCCCGCTCAACCTGGGAGTTGTAGGGCCCCATAGTCCCGGCCACGACGCAGACCTTGAGGTACGGGCGTTTATCGGAGAGGGAGGATATGAAGACCCGGTAACGGGCAGCCTGAATGCGAGCCTGGCCCAATGGCTTATGCAGGAAGGCTGCGTAAAGGATGCGTACACTGCGGCCCAGGGCACGGTGCTTCAAAGAGCAGGGCGCGTTCACTTGCGCCAGGCTTCAGGTGAAATCTGGGTTGGCGGCCAGGTCGTTGAAGTCATTCGTGGTGAAATCAACCTATAGATCGCTGAACGCTTTTGACGATGCGTTGCACCTGGCAGGCCGGTGAACTTGTCCGGACCTTTCACTTCACTGACCCAATTGGAAACGAGTATGCGGTTTGGTCTGAACCCGAAGGTTCACTTTGATACTCCTTCTGTTGGCGACCGCTTGACGAGCAGATAGGCAAACGATGAAGTGGCTCTTATATGCCGTTACGACCCTGGTTCTGGTGCTTGGCAACGGAGCCTGGTTTTTTGGGCTCTACCGCGGACCCCGAGAGCTGTTGGGCATGTTGTTATTTAACGCAGCATGCCTTTTGTTCTTACGGCTGTTCTCTGTCAGCTATTCGTCACTGGCTCGGGAAGAGAAGGAGAAGCGGATTTCTGTCACTGTTTCGTTCCTGGTACTGTTCGTTGCCATTCCGTTCATTTGGTGGGGAGCAGAGGTTCTGCTTACAGAATCTTATTTTATTGAGTTCTCCCGCCGAAAAAATCGACCCTATGCTGCGTTGGTAAATCTGATCGGCAACCGCACCAGCTATGTAGGAGCCTCGCTGGTTCATTTTGCCTTTGGGGGGTTGGCGCTTTACGTCGCGTTTCGCCTTTACCGACACGGCCGTGCCTGACGGCGGTACCGTCGGTATAAACCCCGGTTTTCATAAGCCATGAGTCCAGCCTAAAACGGGAAAAACATCCAGACGCGAATTCTCGTTACAGCACCGACTCTATGCTCTCAATCAACTCCGGGTCATCGGGACTCACCTTGCTGGGGAAAGCGTGGACAACCTCTCCCTCGGCATTAAGGACATACTTGGTGAAGTTCCAGCGGGGCGGATTGCTTTGTTCGTTAATGGCCTGGAATACCGGGTTAGCGTCGGGGCCTGTTACGGGTCCTGGTGCGACCATCGTGAACGAGACGCCGAAGTTCCGGAAACAGATGTCGGCGGCTTCCTCCTCCGAGTCGGCTTCCTGCTGGAAGTCGTCGCTGGCAAATCCGACGACCACAAGCCCGTCGTCGGCGTAGCGTTTGTGCAGCGCCTCAAGCCCCTCGAATTGCTCCGTGTAGCCGCAGTGGCTGGCAGTATTGATAACCAGCATAGGTTTACCGGCGGCGATCTCACACAGGTTGATCGTTTCGGTAGAATGGAGCTTGCGCTGGTCGTGGTCCAGGAAGGCCGGACAATTTTCGGCCAGCACCGGTGCAGCGCCTAGTGTTCCGGCGATGAGCACCGTACCGAGTAGTGTTTGCCTTAAGTGATTCATGATGGGTATCTGCCTGTTAACGGGTAGCTCCTGCCACTATAGGCCTGACCCTCACTGTCAGCAATGCCAGTTCCTCCTTGTGACCCGGTCGGCAAATGCTGGGCGGATGGCTTATCCGCTGGGGCGGAGGTGGTGGCCCGGGATATGATGGTTGTGGTTAACTAGTAGCGCGCTAACACTATAAAACAGAAGAAGAAAAATACATGAAAAAATGGATCCTCTCGTTCGTCGTTCTCATCCTGTTGGCATGCGGTATTTTCTGGGCAGTGGCCGACAAGGACATGCGCAGGCTGGTGCTGAATCTTCCAACGAATGCCGATGTGCTGTTCTGGTCAACGGATCAACGGGACGCTGTGTTTCGTGCGATGGACCGGTTACCTTTCCTTGCCAAAGCCCGGGTTATCGAGGCGGGTGATAACCCTTATCCCTTACCGGAGGGAGCGCCGCTGGAGCTGGGCGTGGACATCGACGCTTACATGGCAGATCAGCGGGCTTCGGCGTTATTGATCGTTCACGATGGCAAGATACGGTTTGAGCGCTACGGGCTGGATTTCGGGCCAGAAGGGCGCTGGACCAGCTTCTCCGTGGCTAAATCGGTGACGTCGACTCTCGTCGGCGCTGCCCTCAAGGATGGCTATATCCGCAGTATTGAGGACAAGGTGTCGGACTATATTCCGGACCTTCAGGGCTCGCCCTATGACGATGTCACCATCGCACAGTTACTGACCATGACATCGGGTGTACGGTGGAATGAGGATTATGCCGACCCGCAGTCCGATGTGGCGATGTTCAATAACCATGAACCCGCACCAGGAGTGGATGCGACCGTCAGTTATATGCGCCAGCTTCCGGCGGAGGCAGAGCCCGGCTCGAAGTGGGTATACAAGACCGGCGAAACCAACCTGATCGGGGTGCTGGTCAGCTCTGCAACTGGCAAGAATCTGTCTGAGTATCTGTCGGAAAAAATCTGGCAGCCGTTTGGTATGGAGCAGGATGCCAGTTGGATACTTGGAGCCACCGGACAGGAAATCAGTGGCTGCTGTATGCAGGCCACGGTGCGGGATTACGCACGAATCGGCCTGTTTATGCTCAACGGCGGCGTGGTTGACGGAGAGTCCATTGTGCCCAATGGCTGGATTCAGGATGCCACCACCAATCAGGTCGGCACCGCCCGTCCCGGATACGGTTACGGCTACCAGTGGTGGACGTTGGACGACGGCGCATATCTGGCACGGGGCATCTTCGGGCAGGGGATCTTTATCGATCCGCAGCGGCAGTTGGTCATCGCCTCCAACGGTAACTGGCCGCAGGCTTCGGAAGCGCAGGGCGCTGATCAGGATGGAAAGCGCCTGGCGTTTTACCAACAGGTACAGTCGGCGATCGACAATGAATAAGTAGGGCAGGTTGAATACCTGCCGGCCGCCTGGTCGGCAGAGAGCTAAGGCGAGCCTAAGGGAGAGGCTTAGAGGTTAAGCAGCCGCTGCCGCGCATCTGCCGCAAACTCGAACTGGTCGTTCAGCTCAAGCACGGCCTGTAGTTCGCTTTTCGCGGCGGAGGTTGCCCCGGTTTTCTGATACGCCACACCCAGATGGTACCGGGTCAGGGCATGGTCGTCCTGACGGCTTTTCGCAGCTTCCAAAACTCTCACAGCCTCGCTGAGATCGCCTTTCTCTAGCAGTGCCCAGCCGTAGGTGTGTGCGGGCTGCACCGCCGTGTCAGAGAGTTCATAGGCCTTACGAGCATAATCAAGGCTCTGGTTGGCATCGCCATTACGGATCAGAAGGGCCGCAAGATTGTTTAACGCGGGCCAGAACCGGGCGTCCAGCGTGAGAATGTGGCGGTAGGTTGTTTCCGCCTGGCGGGTATCGCCGGTTTGTTCAAGCAGCGAGGCCAGCAGAAAATGATCCTGAGGAGCAGGGCTCTGCTTTGCCAGCTGCTGTGCAAGCGCGGTCGCCTGGTCTTTCTGATCGAGCCGGATCTGTGCAACCGTGGCCGTGCGTAGTACGGCAGGGGATGGGGCAACGCCATCATTCGGCTCAAGGAAAGGTGACATGAGTTCGATGGCATCTGCTGCCCGGCCATCACGAACGTAGAGCTCTGCCAGGTTCAGCTTGATGCCAAGGTAGGCTGCGCTTGTTCCCTGAACCCCCTGCTCATAGTGATGCATTGCGGTTTCGAGTTCGCCTTCACGTTCCAGTAGCAGGCCGAGGCGTTGATGGGCCCGGCGCTCCCGGGGCTGTACCGTGATCGCCTGGGTAAAGTACTCCTTCGCCAGGGCTTCATTGCCGAGTGCCAGCGCAATATCGCCCAGTTTCGTGAGAGCAGTTGCCTGTTGGGGGGAGAGCTCGATGGCCTTTTCCAGAGCAAGCACCGCCTCTGGCAGATCGCCCTGTAACGCCAGAACCGTGCCAAGGATTTCGTGAGCCGGTGCGGAACGTGGGCGGCGCTCAGTGACCGCTCGAATGGCAGCTTCAGCTTCGTCAACCTGCTGAGCATTCACCAGTCTGAGTACGGCTGCCAGTTCGGCGTCGGACTGTTGCTCAACAGCGGGCGATTCGAACAGCGGGTCATCGAACAGAGGCGCCGCATTGACCGCAGGCACGGCCAGCAATACAACGAGCCACGCCAGCCCCCAGCGAAATAATGGAAAGGTCATCGTTCAAGATCCTCTTTAACCTTCTTTGGTCAGCAGGAGTTGACCAGAAAAGGGGGCATGGCCCCCTTTTTGTTACCTTACTCTAGAGCGCACTTCTACTCACTGCTGGCGACGGCGACGAGCCGCAACCAACAGGCCCATGCCCGCAAACAGCAGGGAAAGGGCGCCCGGCTCGGACACCGGCGCTGATCCGCCATTGGTCACAATGATGCGGTCGAACTCGGTACCGATAATGCCGCCGTCAACCAGAGCGTCAATGTAGAAATCGTGTACGCCCTCGGCCAGTGCAGTAAAGGTAACGTCGAACGTAAATTCGCGCTCTTCACTGCGATCGTAGCTGCCGAAATAACCGGAAGAGATGCTGACGTCCACGCCCGGCAGGTTGTCGTAGGCAGCCAGGGAAACCTGGCTGTAAACGGCAAACGCCGCTTCCAGGGAATCAAGAATGGTGTCGACGATCAGGTCGCCCGGGTTGCTGCCAATGCTGACGTAGTTGCCGCCGGTGGCATCCGTAATTGCGGTTGCCTGTCCGGTCTGATCCAGTCCACCAGAGACATAGCCGCTGTTCACGCCAATAACCGTGATCATTTCACCGGTGAGGGTATCAATCGTCTGGCTGAGGGTGGGGCCGGGGTAGCCGGTGGTGGTATCGGGGTCGTGTCCCTCGGCGTCGCCAAACCATACGACGAATTTCTGTGCACCAGCGCGCCAGCTGGCTTCTGAGGCCGCCTGGGTGAGTGCATAGAGGTTAGACTCGGGGCCGTCGTTGCCGTAACCGAGAGTCAGGGAGTTGATGCCGTTCTGTACCAGTGCGCCGTCCGTCGTAATGGCCTGATTCAGGCGCCATGCTTCGTCACCGGCACCGCCCCAGGGGCTGGTGGGAAAGTCTTCATAGCTTCCGACGCCCCAGGCGATATCTCCAAACCCTGATGTGCTTGAAAGAATACTGCCAGCGTTGGACTTGACCGAATTAATGATACCGCCCATAGATCCAGAGGTATCGACCAGAAAGAAGACGTCTGCCCGGGAGGTTGACGGTGAACCGGCACTGACGGTTACTGTTTTCTGGATGGTAATGGATTCGCCAACAGCCAGCGTAGCCGTAAAGGCTTCAGGGTCGATCGAATCCGCCAGTACCGGCGCGGCGACCATGCAGCCCAGCAAGCCCGCGGCGCAGCGGAACCTGCTTGTCGTTTTTGGAAAGTCCATATCTCGCTTCCTTGATGAGTGGTTTTTATTCGCAACACCTCGCGAAAAGGCGTACTCCGTGTCGCGACCAATCCTCCCCAGCAAGTTCGTTACCATTTCATACAAATCGCTGCAAAATAAGAGACATGAAGCACCTACTGCGACCTATCCGATCAGTGGCATGTAAAATTAACCGACATGCTTCTCCCTGGCAGGCATCCGCGTGCAGCCAGGGTCTGCAAACAAAAAAGCCCCGGCACAAGGCCGGGGCTTTAGGGATGCAACACTGACTTGAATCAGTTGTTGACGAGCCAGCGGTTGGCGTACTCACGTACTACGCGGCCAGGAGCGCCACCGGTCCCACCGATTGGTGCGAAGTGGGAACCAGAAGTGCTTTCCTGAGTGTAGCGAGTGGAGTTGCTGCGGCAGTTACGAGCGTTGGACGGCAGGGCCGGCGCGAGAACGTCGCCTGAGCTGAAGATACAGACAACGTCAACGTTGCTGGCGACCGGACGGTCGATGCGGGTGGTGAACACAGTGTCTGGCTGAACGGCGATTACGCAGTCCGCGCCCAGACGGTTCGCCGCGTTAAAGGAGCCGCCGCCGCCCTGTGAGTGACCGGAAGTACAGACTTTCGGATTAGAGCCGACGATGTTGGCGTAGCGACTCTTCGCCTGGTTGACGGCGCTTTCGACGTCGCGGCCGTTGCCTGAGCTAGTGGTGGTTGCAGCAGCCACCACAACACATTGTTCAGCTACGGACTTCAGCAGACCACTGTAACTGGAGACCGTACCACCTGTGCCGTTACCCCAGCCCATGATGTTGTAGGTACCGCTACCACCGCTGGGCACGAAGAAGCGTGCGCCGGAGCCTCGCTCTTCGCTTACACGGCAGGAGCTGCCGTCACCTGGAGTTGCTGCGGATGCGGCACCCGCCATGAACACTCCGGTGGCTAAAAGGGCGGCCATACCGCCGAGCTTGATTGTAGTTGTAAACTTCATAGCAAATTCCTTTTGAGTATCTCAGTTGTCTTTATTTCAGGTTGCACTTGAAGTGGGTTACTGCGCCATCTGCAATGTTCAGTGCTAAGGATGCCCCCGCCGGAGGCAGCAAGAGCCTTTATTCAGGCTCATGAGCAGAGTAGGAGTTCATTCTCCGGGTGGCCATGACATGAGGGGCGCAATCAGGCGTTAAATGGTTAATCAAATAGAAATGATGTTGCAGGGTTCGCGATGGAAAGATCGTTCGGTAATTAAAATGAACCGCGCTCGGTTATTAACGGTTATAAAGAAAGAGTTAATATAATAACAGGTGAGGAGTGGAACGGGGCCTGTCGACGTGAATAGTGTGAACCAGGCACCGTTCCGATCAGCGGTCGTTATGCCTCTTCCGGAAGGATTTCGAGTAGCTCGACCTCGAATATCAGTGTGGCATTAGGGCCAACATACTCACCTGAGCCATGCTCTCCATAGGCAATTTCAGCAGGAACGTATATTTCCCATTTTGCACCTTCTGACATCATCTTCAGCGCTTCAATCCAACCAGGAATCAGCTGCCTGACACGTACACTGTAGGGTTCGTTCCGCTCATATGTGCTGTCAAACTCAGTGCCGTCGACAAACATGCCGCGATAGTTGACGGTGACTTCGTCGTCATCCGTAGGCGTATAGTTCCCGGTGCCTTGCGTTATGACTCTGTATTGGAGGCCACTGTCGGTAACCATGACACCGTCTTTCGTGGCGTTGGCGGCAAGAAAAGCTTCACCTTCCTTTTTGTTCTTTTCAGCAGCCACAGCCTGTTCTGCTTCCCGGCGCTTGATCTGGATCTCGCGGAATATCTCCAGAGTTGCGGCTACCTCTCCGGATGACATTTTTTTGTCTGTATCATTAAACACCGCTTGCATCCCGTCGGCCATCAGCTCGACGTTCAGCTCCAGACCTTCGGCTTTAAATTTCTCTGCCAGATCATAGCCGTAGGCATAGCTAAACCGATCGTTCAGATCATCAAAGCTTTCCTGATCATAGGCGGTTTCCGTTTCCGGAGTCGACCCGGACACGGCGACCTGGCTATACATCCCCGTAAAAAAAGTGCCCATCAGAACGATGGCGCAAGCGCTCGAACGTGCCTTCATACCGTTTCCTCAACAAACTGGAACAGGAACCGAAAAAACCCCAACCCGTGAGGGTCGGGGTTCTTTGCTAGACGTTAAAGCTATCAGTTAACGAGCCAGCGGGCTGCGTACTCGCGCATAACCCGGCCAGGTGCGCCACCGTCACCGGAAGTCGGAGCGAAGTGCCCGCCGGAGGTGGATTCCTGGGTGTAACGGGTTGAGTTACGACGGCAGTTGTTGGCGTTGAACGGCGAAGCCGGAGCCAGGGTGTCTGAAGAACTAAAGATACAGACCACATCGACGTTACTGGCAACGGGACGATCGATGCTGGTTGTATAAACGGTATCAGGCTGTACGGCGATAACACAGTCTGCACCCAGGCGGTTGGCTGCGTTGAAGGAACCACCGCCGCCCTGGGAGTGCCCGGAAGTACAGACTTTCGGGTTACTGCCCACGATGTTGCTGTAGCGGCTCTTGGCCTGGTTGACGGCGCTTTCGACTTCACGACCGCTGCCAGAGTTGGAGGTGGTGGCTGCAGCTACCAGAATGCACTGCTGTGCTACGGACTCGAGCAGACCCCGATAGGTGCTGGAGGTGCCGCCGGTACCATTACCCCATCCCAGGATGTTGTAGGTGCCGCTGCCACCGCTAGGAACATAGAACACTGCACCTGAGCCGTTGGCAGTGCTGACACGGCAATCGCTGCCAATGCCACCGCCACCACCACCGGCTGCGAGGGCAGTACCGGTGATCATCATGCCTGACGCAAGAACTGCTGCCATTCCGAATTTCGCTTTGGACAGTTTCATGTAAAAACCTCTTGTTATATATTATGTTTAATATTACTGTTTGGTTTCCCAAAGTTAAGGAATCACATTACAGCTATGAAACCTATCACCTCGCCTGTACTCAGGGGGTAATGTACCGTCCTGCCAGGTTCCGAATCAGTTTAGAAGCCAGCGTTTTTTCCAGCTATCACGCGAAACCCATAAAAAGGGCTTTGTCGGCGACTCAAATAGAGTAAATATGCGCGAGTTGACAAAATGAGTTGCTAGCAAACTATTCGAGTAATGATGTGGTTATTAGCCGTCTTCTGGTTATTTCTTTTTGGGTTCCGATGGCGAGCTTCAGATAGAGTCATGGGCTCCGGAAAGGGATAAAGGTAAAGACAAGGCAGGGATTCAAACGGTTGAAAGTTAACTCAGTGAAAGGTTCTTATGATAGAGAAAGTAACCGACTGCCAGGCCGGTTACCTTTATTCAGTGGCCAGAATGTAAGCCCGCCGGTCAGGCTACAGGATGTACGGGCTGTTTGGGGTCAAAGTCAATCCATGTGCCGTCTTCAATATGGCCCTCGGCTTCTTCGATCTGGCTGCCGTCGTACTGACGCATAAGCGTCACCACATCCTGACGTGTGTGACCGTCAAGTTCGGCGGCAACATGTAGCCCGGGTTCCCGGTCTATGGCTGACTCCTGAGTGCTGTCCGTCTGATCGGTGGATTCTGGTGTTTTGTCCGTTCCGGTAACCGCGCCTGCCAGGGAGCCGGTATAAGCCCCGACTCCTGCGCCGGCGACTGCACCTACCGGTCCGGCGACGGAACCAACGGCGGCCCCGGCCACAGCGCCGATACCGCTTCCTACCCATGCGGCTTTTCCGGATCCTGAGGCGCCTGGCGAGGCGGTTTTATCCCCTCCAAGAGGCATCAGGTGGTGCTGTCCATCCGGTTTGAGATAAAAAACTGTCGTCTTCCTTCGACTGATACCGAGGTTCTCGATGGCACTCACCAGAGCTTCAGCCCGCTCCTGAAGTTCCAGATGACATGCAATTATCTGTCCCATATTCACCTCCGCGAGGCTGGAATAGGCCGTACCAATGGCCCGGGATGGTCCCGGGCCGATATGACTATTTGGTTCCTGACTTTACTGCGTCCTTGAGGTTCCCTTTAGCCTTCTTGGCGCTGCCTTTGGCCTGGTCGAGCTTGCCTTCTGCCTCGGTCTCCCGGTCGTTGGTCACTTTGCCGGTAACTTCCTTGACTTTGCCTTTGACCTTGTCAGCGGTGCCTTCTGCCTTGTCCTCTTCTGAACGTTTCATCAGTGAGTCCTCTTTCGTCCAATGGGGTACTGCTTTAATAAAATTAGCACTCAAGTTGAGGTTGCGAGGGTTACTTACCTAAAGGTAATGGGCAGGACGGCACCTTACCGATGCTCTTGACTATGCTTTCGCCATGACTGACCTTAACCTGTCCCTCGCGCTGGTAGGTGCCTGTGTCGTTGCGGTGGCAATGTTTTCCAGTCCCATTAACCGCAGTTGGGTTTCCCTGCCCATGGTGGCGCTCGCCGTTGGTACGGTGGTTGGGCCTATTGGCGCCAACTGGCTGGACCCCTACCGCTGGGGCAGTCCGCACCTGATTCTCGAGGAAGCCGCCCGGCTAACGCTGGCCATCAGCCTGATGGGTATCGCGTTGCGCATTCCTCGCCGCTACATTTTCGAGCACTGGAAGTCTCTTTTCGTATTACTGGCGATAGGGATGCCCCTTTTCTGCCTTATCAGTGCCACCCTGGCGTTTGGATTCCTGGAGGTCGGGCTATTGGCGGCGTTGGCGATCGGCGCTACGGTTTGTGCAACGGACCCCGTCGTTGCCAGTTCCATTGTGACGGGCGGCGTCGCGCAGAAGAACCTGCCAGGACGGTTTCGGCATACGCTCTCCGCGGAGTCCGCGTTAAATGACGGGCTGGCGCTGCCGCTGGTGATGGTGCCGGTGTTACTGGCAACCACCAGCGTTACCTCTGCAATTAACCAATGGTTATGGAAAGTCTGGCTCTGGCAGATCGGCGGCGCCGTCGTGCTGGGCACTATGCTTGGGCTCATCGTGGGTAAGCTGTTGAGCTTCGCCGAACGCCGGGACTATATCGATCAGCCGTCGTTTATGTCGGTCACTCTGGCGCTGACGTTGCTGGCGTTGGGGCTGGGAAAGTTCCTCAAAATGGATGGGCTGTTGGTCGTGTTCATCACCGGCGTTGCGTTCGACCAGGAGGTGAAGGGCAGCGACCGGTCGGAGGAGGCCAATATTCAGGAAGCGGTCAACCTGCTATTCACCCTGCCGGTGTTTATGCTGTTCGGGCTGATGTTGCCCGTTGGAGATTGGCGGGCGCTCGGGTGGGGCGGTGTGGCACTGGTGATCAGCGTACTGTTGTTGCGTCGTCCGCCGGTCATTCTGCTGCTCAGGTCGCTGCTCCGGGAATGGCGGGATCTCCCCATTGCTGGCCTCGCGGGCTGGTTTGGGCCCATTGGTGTTTCCGCCGTTTACTATGGACTTTATATCTATCGGGAGACGGGCATGGAGACCCCTTGGGTGGTTGGGAGCTTACTGGTAACGGCGTCGATAATTATTCATGGGATGACGGCATCGCCCTTGGGTCGGGCATATGGACGGTTCGCTGAACGGTCATCGCCGCCCAGGGATACGGGCCCCGATACCAAATCCCACGCTCAGACCCACACTTAGAGCTGGATACCTCTGATGACTCGGCAAACATTCGGCGATCCTTCGGGCCGGTTTACGCCTTCTCGGTCTGGTCTTCTTCCGTTGGTGTAGCAGAGCGGAGCAGGCCTGGGTCTGTAAGGCATGGGTCAGGTGCCGGGGCGCTGTGATGAGTCCGCAGCAGACGGTGAAGGTTGGTGCTGACCGTGTCGGATACGCGCAGATCCACGAAACGGGCATCCCGTTGTTCAAGGCCAAACTTGAGTGCCTGGTAAACATCCCGTGGGATATAAAGAGAGTCGCTCTTGCTGCGGCTGATCAGACGATGACGGGTGGTATGGTCGGGAACCTCTATGTACGCGTATTGATCGGCCAGGGGCAGCAGGGTTGCGACGCACTGTAACGTTGCCAGGGAAACACCATTAAGAGAAAACGTGCCCACGCGATGTGTCAGCCCCTCATCCAGTAGCAGGATGCCGTCGCTGCGGCTTTGCTGTGCGCGCCTATGGATGACGTAGTCCCGGAATAACAGGTTGAGGCGCGGCTGGAGGCGGTCGAAGCTGGTCACCTCTTGCAGAATGAGCGTGATCGCTGCCAGCAGGGCAGGGTCACCCTCCAGACTGGAATCAAAGCGCTCGCCTGTCCGGTTAGTGATGTAATCTTCCAGATGAGGCAGCTCCAGCAAGGCCCGCGGCACCCATCGGAAAAAACGCCCCTGACTCAGCTCGTTCTGAAAAAAGTTCGCCCGGCTGACGAGGCGTTTCGACTGCCGGCACATCTTTCGTGCCAGCGTGGTTTTCCCCGTGCCCGGCCGTCCTACCAGCTCGATAACTTCCATTGTTAAGTCACCTGTTTGTCATGCAAGCAGTGTAAAGTCCATGGGGGCGCCTGAGGCGCTCAGAGCAGTGTAAAAGCTTATGAAACAGAAAGCTGCATATCCTGAAATAAGATTTGGTAACTTGGGTGTCATGAACCTCAAGGCGTGATTTTGGCCTCATTTTTCACCGCTGTCGTTCTTCAGGATGGCCGGGCTGTTTTGACTATCAAACAACCCACCATCTGAAGAGGGCGATCATGGATAATCGCAAAGGGCGGCTACGGCGAGGTGCGCTACCTGTGCTGCTTGCCACACTGGCCTGTGGGGCTCAGGCCCAGGCCGGAGAACTGCTGTTTTCAACCAAATTAAACGACCTGGAAGAGCTGGAAACGGCGGGGCTGGTTCGAGCCAGTGAACAGGGCCTCCGTCTGCTGGGTGGCTGGCGGCTGGATGGACAAGTCACCCTGCCGGCCTTTAACGTGAAGGGCTACCGTGATATTAAGCTGACCTACGACCGTTCGGTCCATGGTCTGGACAGGGGCGAAGCCGGGGTTACGGCTTACTCGGTTAACGGAAGCGAATTCATTCCCATCGAGCGAGTGGAACGGGGCGGTGGTGAAGTCACCATTGAACTGAGTGATCTTCCGAATGACGCTAGCTTGCTGACTTTGCGTTTCCAGATTGAAGCCAGTAACGCTTTTGAGCGTTTTGAGTTAAAAAGCGTTGCACTGACTGGTACGCCGGTCCAGCCTGATCCAGGCGATCCAGGCGATCCAGGCGATCCAGGCGATCCAGGCGATCCAGGCGATCCAGGCG
>CAZHAY010000007.1:5904-31879 GCA_964530545.1 uncultured Marinobacter sp. | reverse complement strand
GATCCAGGCGATCCAGGCGATCCAGGCGATCCAGGCGATCCAGGCGATCCAGGCGATCCCAATAATCCGGATGTGGCAGCGGGTGAGCAGCAGTATCAGGCCATGTGCGCCGGTTGCCACGGCACCGAAGCTGACGGTAATCCCATCGGTGTGCCCTTGAACAAGCCTCTGGATTATGAAAAAACGATTGCCGCCATATCCGATACCATGCCCCCCAGGGCGCCGGCCAACTGCGGTCCCCAGTGCGCCACTGACATTACGGATTATCTGAAATTCACCTATTGGGGCGGTAACTCAGCGGACCCGGGTGACGGAGATGAGAATCCCGACGAGCCCGGCGGGCCGATTCTCGGGGAGGGCGCCGAGCCTGTAGCGCAATGCGAGCATTCGATCGCACTGGACAGCCCGGTCGTGTCCAACGGTCTTGGCTTCAACCTGTCAAACAGCCGCAATGCGGACTCCCGGATCCACTCCGGCAACGTCAACCGGCTGGCGTTCACGCGTGCCCATGTGACCGCCGATGCCACGTCCCGCCGGGGAGCGCCCACCGCAACGGAAGACGAGCTTTTCTTCTTCGGCCTCGACGAGCTTTATGCGATGGACCGCAGCACAGGCTGTGAATACTGGCGCTATGAGGTAGAGGACACTGAACTGCGCAGCGCATCCGTGATCTATGAGCCGTCGCTGGAGACCGTCTTTGTGGGTGACCGGGCCGGCTTCGTCCATGCGGTGAATGCCCGCACCGGAGAACTTCGCTGGAAAACTTTTGCTGGCGACGAGAGCCTGGGGGCGTCCGGGCACATGCTTACGGGCGGCCTGCAGCATCACGACGGCAAGCTGATCGTGCCCGTCAGCAGCATTGAAGTGTTCGAGCTGCTGAACGATCCCTGCTGTGCCAACCATGGCCTTGTGCATGCTCTGGACGCCACCACCGGGGACGTCCTCTGGACTTACCATACGACCGAACCGGCGGTGCACTACGGCGATTACCAGGGACCGAGCGGTGCGCCTGTATGGTCAACCCCGACGGTGGACCCGGGGCGTAATCTGGTTTTCTTCGGTACTGGCCAGAACTACTCCGAGCCGGCCACCCATACTTCTGACGCCATCATCGCCGTCGATCTGGATACCGGCGCTGAGCGCTGGGTGTTCCAGGCCCGTGAAGGGGACGTCTGGAATAACCATACCCCGGTGGCCGGTGTCGGCAAGGACTTTGATTTCGGCGCGTCGCCCATACTCACTGAGGACGGCAGCTCGATCATTGCCGGGGACAAGGCGGGAATTGTCTACTCCCTGAATGCTGATACCGGCGAGGTCAACTGGGTCAGGCAACTGGGAATCGGCAGCAAGCTCGGTGGCGTGCACTGGAATATGGCGCTGGACGCCAGCAAGGTATACGTGGGGATTGCTGACAAGTCGCCGGAGCTGGTTGATCCCGACGGCGAGCTGGACGCCTCCGAACGCCCTGGGGTCTACGCCATCGATCTGGCCAGCGGCGAGGTTGTGTGGGCGGCCCACCCAACTCACAGCCTTAACGGAGAGACCGTAAACTCGGCCTATTCCGCCTCGGTTGCCATCACTAACGACCTGGTGTTTGCGGGCTCCCTGGATGGTGTTCTGCGGGCGTTTGATAAGAATACGGGGCAGGAGCTGTGGTCCTTTGACAGTGCAGTGCCCGTGATCGGCGCGGACGGCACCACAGGCAACGGCGGCACCATCGATAACGCCGGGCCGGTAATCGCCGGTGATAGCGTATTGCTCAATTCCGGTTATTCGGTGTTCGGCGGTGCGACCCGTTATCAGGCGGGGCCGGGTAACGCGCTGTTCATTCTGACGTTGGAGGAGTGAGTCACCGGTGCCCCCGCACAGTGCCGGGGGCACCGGGTTTCAGGTTACAGATCGTTGTCCTCAAAGGGCGAGCCATCCGTGGTCTCTGGCACGGCATCGTAAAAAGAGCGGATAAGCCCGAACGGGGTTGCCCCTGTGAAATGACGGCTATGGCACTATAATGCCCGCAGGAATTCGTTCGAATGTTGTAACTTAGCCATCCGGAGGACTCAATGCCCCATCGTCCAGGTTTCCGCCATTTCCTCAAGTCCCTGCGCCGGGGGCTTCATGTGCTGGCGGCACCGGTCAAGGGAGACAACGGGCGGGGCGGGTTGTTCATCCAGTCCTATCACGGTTTCGGCTCACAGGAACGGGTGTTTCTTATGGGCCGGGTGTTTCAGCAACCCGGGTTCGGCGCCAGCATGCGGGAAGACCGGTTGCGCCGGGACGCAGTGGATCTGGTCCGCCGCCTGTTGCGAAAACCCATTGTGGGCGCAAAGGTGCGGGTACGTTACAAGGATACCGAGATGGTGGTTGAGACCGACAGCCACGGTTTTTTTCGGGCGGATATGGAGTTGGGCGAGATGCCCTCTGACGTCACCTGGCACTCGGTAGAGCTCTCGCTGGACCATCCCTTGGACAAGCGGGCCAGCACCACAGGAGAGTTTTTCACCCCTACCCAGAGCGCCACCTATGGCGTGATCAGTGATATTGATGACACCGTGGTCTACACCGGCGTAGCCAATACCCTGAAGATGATGTGGCGCCTGTTTGCCCAGGGTGCGGACTCCCGGGTTATTTTTCCGGGCGTGCCGGCACTCTACCAGGGCTTTGAGAACGGGCCGTCCGGGAACCAGGGTAATCCGCTGATCTATGTTTCCCGAGCACCCTGGAGTATCTATCAGGTGCTGGTGGAGATGTTCCGTATGCACCGGATTCCCAACGGCCCGATCCTGGTTCTGCGGGAGTGGGGGATGAAGCGGGGCAGTATTCTTCCCCGGCGGGCGCGGGAGCACAAGCTGGACGCCATCCGCCATGTGATGTCGCTGTATAACGAGCTGGAATTTGTGTTGGTGGGCGACTCTGGTCAGCATGACCCAGAAACCTACACCCGTGTCCTGAGAGAGCATCCGAACCGGGTACTGTCGATCTATATCCGGGATGTCAGCGCCAACCCGGAGCGCTCAGAGGCCATTGCGCGCCTGGCAGAAGAAGCCCGGTCGGCAGGTTGCGAGCTGGTGCTCAGCGATGATAATCAGGTTCTGGCTGAACACGCAGCGGCCCGCGGTCTGATTGCCCCCGAGGTTGTGGAGGCGGTGCGGCGGACGGCGGCCGAGAGCGAGTCCTGATTACCAGTTATCCCGTTCCCGTTTTTCCTCAGCCTCCACCTCAGCCTTGCGCTGTTTGATACGGGCCATCTTTTCTTTCGAGATCGGCATGTTGGCCGAATCTTTCAGCATCAGTAAGCTGCCCACCACGAGAGCGATGGCGGCGAGAATGAAAATCCAGCCTATGGTCGGCATAGCAGAAGCATCCTGATTCCCAGACAGTTATCTGTATCTTGGACCAGGAAGGCAGACGTTGCCAGTGCGGCGGTCTCCTGTCCGCACTGGCAACAGAGGCCTGGAGCTAGCCAGGCCCATCTCTGCCACCGCCTTTAATCACCGGGCCATCAGGGCCCGATGGTCGATATCAGCCGCCGCAGCCTTCGGTGTTCACAAACATCAGCGGCAGTGTCTGATGGAGGTGACGGCGGAAACTGTCCATGTTGTGCTCGCCTTCGTGTTCCTGGTGCAGGTTGACGATGCCGTGGTTATTCAGGATATCAATGGTCGCCAGGGTGTTGCTGTAGGCGATGTCATCGAACCCTGCACCCATGTAAAGCGGGGTGTTGAGCAGGCTGTTGGTCTGGGGATCATCCAGAATCTCCGCAAATTCCCGCTCAAAGGTGCGGCGGTTGGTGGAGAACCAGCCAGAGCCAAACGAGAACACATGGCTGAACAGATCCAGGTTACCGAACCCTACGTTGAACGCCACGATGCCGCCCTGTGACAGGCCGGCCAGAGCACGGTTGTCACGATCGGCACGAACGTTGTAGTTGGATTCTACATAGGGAATGAGGACGTCCCGGAAAAGATCCTGGCAACCACCGTTACCGCCGGGGGTTACCGGGCTCAGGCCGGCGCAGGAGCTGGTGTCGGGCATAACCACGACCATGGGCTCGATGCGGCCTTCGGCCAGCGCGTTGTCCAGGATCAGGTCGGCACTGCCGCCCCAGCTTTCATCCCGGCTGACCCAGTTGGAATCGTCCTGACCGCCGCCGTGGGCCAGGTAGAGTACAGGGTAGGCATCGGCCGTGTTTTCACTATAGCCGGGCGGGGTATAGATATGAACGCGATGGTTGCTGGTGCCGCGGCGAACGGTAACCACTTCAACGTCGCCATCCGGAACGCCCTGACGGTCAGCGTAGTAGTCTTTTGCGCCCTGCGGCAGAATGTCTGGCAACTCCGTCGGGCAGGAGGCGGGTGGATCCGTCGGTGTCGGGCCGCCGCCACCGCCGCCACCGCCGGGTGGGCGAAGCGCCATGGCTGAGCCGGCCATGGTCAGGCCGCAGGCCAGTACCAGAGTTTTTACGGTTAAATCTTTCATGGGGGTTACCCTCCGTTGGTTTCCATTGTCATGCCGGAAGGAATAGCTGTTCCGGTCGCCGATCCGTTATAGGGGCGAAACAGAATCTCGTCAAAATAACCAGAAGTTCATAGGGTTATGGCGAAAAGCGCGACTCATACCGGGCCGGTGCCGTCGTTGTAACACCAGATGCCAGTGGCGTAGGTGGGCCGTGGTTCACCTATCAGTTTAAGTTGGGGCTTTAAGTCCGTGTCGGGCAAGTGAAGTCCCCGGTCCTGGTTCTGTCTGGTGCCCGATGGCCGACTAACAGTATGGGGTGTCATGCAGACGCTGGTCTTAAACTAGGCGCAATGAACGACTTGCAGAGTTGTGATGGGTGATAGATCGTGAATTGAGAAAATATCAGGAATTGTGATCTGCCACACGCTGGACGCATCTCTTCCTGATGCGCCCGGGCCCATGACCAGTATCACTCGAACGGCTAAAACACACGAATTCGGGCAACGGCAAGCCTGGCCCAACGATTCAGGACCAGGTGATGGTTTCCGGCCGGGTCTCGTCGCCCCGGAACAGGTGGCCGATCTCCGGCGACACAAAGCAGCGATCACCGCGTTCTGGTTGCCAGCGGCTGAACTCCCCGTGGGAAATGCCCACCTCCCAGATATCGGCACAGTCCCAGCCGTCCGGTTTCAGTTCCACCCGCACTTCGGCACCGATCAGGTTGATGGCGTCGACCGTGAAGGGCAGGCAGGCACGATCATCCGGTTCCACCTGAAGCCTTACTTCATGGGGACGCAGGTAGAGCTGGGCGTCCGGCGTTGCTGCGGTGCCCGGAACAGAAACCCGGGCGTCCCCCTGCTGCAGCCAGCCGTCTGAAACCGCTCCGGAAATGATATTGACGTGGCCCAGGAAGTCGAACACAAAGCGACTGGCCGGATTGGCGTACAGCCGGGTAGGCGTATCGACCTGTTCAATCTGGCCCTGGCTCATCACCACGACCTGGTCGGACAGTTCCAGCGCTTCTTCCTGATCGTGGGTGACAAAAACGCTGGTGAAATGGAATTCGTCATGAAGGCTGCGAAGCCAGCGACGCAAGTCCTTCCGCACCCGGGCGTCCAGGGCTCCGAACGGCTCATCCAGCAGCAGAATGTCAGGGCGGGTTGCCAGTGCCCGGGCCAGCGCGACCCGCTGCTTCTGCCCGCCTGACAGCTGGGCGGGATAACGCCTGGCTAGCTCGGGTAACTGGATCATTTCCAACAGGCGGTCAACGGTTTTGCGAATCTCCGGTTTGGCAGGTCGCCGGGCCGAGGGCAGGGACTCAAGCCCGAAGGCAATGTTCTGGGCGACTGTCATATGCCGGAACAGGGCGTAATGCTGGAACACGAAGCCGACGTTGCGCTCCTTGACCGGCAGGTGGCTTACATCCCGGTCGCCGAACAGCACGCGGCCATCGGTTGCGTTCTCGAGGCCGGCAATTATGCGCAGCAAGGTGGTTTTGCCTGAACCGGAAGGACCCAGCAGGGCTGTCAGTTTGCCATCCGGAATTTCCAGCGAAATATCCCGCAGAGCACGGAAGCTGCCAAAGGACTTGTTCAGGCGATCAATCTTGATGTTCATTGGGGATTCCTGTCAGCAGAATCACGGGCCAGCAGGCGGGCCTGGCGCCACTCCGTTATGCCCTTGATGATCAGGGTGAGGACGGCAATGCCGGCGAGCAGAGACGCCGCTGCAAAGGCCCCCGCGATATTGTAGTCCTGATAAAGCAGTTCAACGTGCAGCGATAAAGTGTTGGTTTGTCCGCGAATATTTCCGCTCACCACAGAGACGGCACCGAACTCACCTACTGCGCGGGCGTTGGTCAGGACCACCCCGTAGATCAGTGCCCATTTGATATTGGGGAGCGTTACCCGGCGGAACAAACGCCAGCCCGAGGCGCCCAGCGTAACGGCGGCTTCTTCTTCCTCGCTACCCTGTTGCTGCATCAGTGGGATCAGTTCACGGGCCACAAATGGCGAAGTGACGAACACAGTGACCATGACGATGCCCGGCCAGGAGAACATTAACTGCACGTCGTGGGTCGAAAGCCAGCTGCCCAGCCAGCCATTACGCCCGTACAGCAGCAGATAGAGCAGACCCGCAACCACCGGCGACACGGCGAAGGGCACATCAATCAACGTGATAAGCAGCTTCCGGCCAGGGAACCGGAACCGCGTTACCAGCCATGCCAGCGCAGTGCCAAACACCAGGTTCAGGGGCACCGTCAGCAGGGCGACAAACAGCGTTAGCCAGATAGCATGCAGGGTATACCGGTCACCGATATTCCGCACCAGCGCCCCCCAGCCCGCGCTTAAGGCTTCGGTAAAAATCAGGACCAGCGGGACGGCCAGCATCAGGGCCGACATGGCCACCGCCGCCAGAATCAGCGTGCGACGAACCCAGGGCTGATCGCCGACCCGGTGATGGGAGTTGTATTTCATACCGCTTACTTCCCGTGAAGGCGACGCAGATAGTGCCCCTGCCAGAGATTGATGGCGAACAGTAACAGCAGGGATGTCATCAGCACGACGGATGCAATTGCACTGGCAGCGGCAAAGTCGAATTCCTGCAGGCGGATAAAGAGCATCAGGCTGGTAACCTCGGTTTCATAGGGTGTATTGCCCGCAATGAAAATGATGGCCCCGAACTCGCCCAGACTGCGGCTGAAGGACAACGCGACCCCGGTCAGCAACGCCGGCCACAGCATGGGGAACAGCACCTTGCGAAACACCCGCCCATCGCTTGCGCCTAACGTAATCGCGGCTTCCTCGTCTTCTGCCGGCATGTCTTCCAGCACTGGCTGTACGGTACGGACGACAAAGGGAATACTGGTAAACGCCATCGCAACCATGATACCCAGCGGGGTATACGCAACGCTGATGCCGATCGACTCCAGCCATTGACCGTACCATCCTGACGCAGAAAACAGGGTGGTCAGGGTGATACCCGCCACGGCGGTGGGAAGCGCGAAGGGCAGGTCGACCATGGCATCGATCAGCCTCCTGCCGGGGAAGTCATAGCGGACAAGGACCCAGGCCAGAAGCAGACCAAAGACGCCATTAAACAGCGACGCCACGGCGGCAGTCCACAAGGTAATCTTGTAGGACGCAACCACCCGGGGGTCGGTAACGACGAACCAGTATTCGTCCCAGGTCATGCCCGAGACTTCCGCCACCAGCCCGGTCAGGGGAAGTAACAGCACCAAGCTGATAAACAGCAGGGAGACTCCCAGGCTTAATCCAAAGCCCGGGAGTACCCGCTTGGAGTGGGGTTTTAAAGGTGAAGCGTGGGCCACCGGCTGGTCCTATCGACGACGCTGCAGCTGGTCCAGCTTGCCGCCACTGGCAAAGTGGGTCTTCATAGCCTCTTCCCAGCTGCCGGCGATGTCTTCAATGGGCAGCAGTTTCACATCCGGGAAACGGTCGGCAAACTCCGCCTTGACGGTCTCATGGTGGACCCGGTAGTTAAAGCCCGCCAGCAGACGTTGGGAACTTTCGCTGTACAGGTACTCCAGGTAGGCCTTGGCGAGCTCTTCGGTATCGTTCTCTTTGATGTACTCGTCGATCCAGGTCACCGGGAACTCAGCCAGAAAACTGATTTTCGGTGTAATCACGATGAACTCATCCGGCTGACGGTCGGCGATATTGAGCACTTCCGACTCAAACGTCAGCAGGGCATCGCCAATGCGCCGCTCGATAAAGGTTGTCGTTGCACCACGACCGCCACTGTCAAACACCTTGACCCGGCTAAGCAGCGTTTTCAGGAAAGTATCGATCTTTTCCTGGTCGTCACCAAAGGTTTCATGGGCATAGCCGAGCGCCGCCAGATAGCTGTAGCGCCCGTTACCGGAGGTTTTCGGGTTCGGCATGACCAGTTCAACGCCTTCCTTGACCAGGTCGTCCCAGTTCTGGATGTTCTTCGGGTTATCCTTGCGAACCAGAAAGGCCATGGTGGAGTAATACGGCGAACTGTTGTTGGGCAGGCGTTCCGCCCAGTTCTCCGGAATCAGGTTGCCCCGTTCGTGAAGAATATCGATGTCGGTCACCTGGTTAAAGGTGGCCACGTCCGCTTTCAGGCCCTGAATAATGGCCTGTGCCTGGCGGGATGAGCCGGCATGGGACTGGTCGATGGTGACTGTGTTACCGGTTTTTTCCTGCCAGTATTCCTGGAAGTGCTCGTTGTAGGCCGCGAACAACTCACGGGCGATATCGTAGGAGGTGTTCAGCAACTGCTGCTCGGCGGCTACTGCACCCTGTGCGGTCATCAGGCTGGCACCGATAACAATGCCCTTCAGCCAGTTCTTCATGGGGATTCCTCCTGATTCAGAGAGTTAGTGACCGGGGAATCTAACAAATACCGTTAGAAACCGAAAAGCATTAAAGCTCATAGTGATATTGCTTTAAGGAATATGGCTCCATTGGAGACAGGTGCTCAGCGACCGGAAGACAGGACCATGACACTGAGCTGCTCAAGCTCGGCTGCCCACGCGCGGCGGGTCGCTTCCGGCAGGCCAACCTGAAGCCCGTATCGACGACCACCCCAGACTGACAGGTGCAGGGCTTCCAGTACGGTATCGGAAGGCCGGGGCGAAAGATCCGGGCAGGCGTCCATCACCCGATGCCAGACGGCAAGGAGTTCATTATAGGCCCTCTGTTGCAGCTGCAGGTCGGCGACCGTCGGCTCCAGTGTCATCATTTCAGGTGGAAACCAGGAATTGCTGCCATCGGTCAGGCCAGCGAGGTGTTGTATCAGAAGGCGTATTCGTTGTACCCAGGGCAGGTCGTCAGGCTGGATAACCTGCTCGTCGATCCGTCGGATCATTTGCTCGATGCAGTGTCGTACGTAACCGGAGTGAAGGGCTTCCTTGCTGGGAAAATAATCGTAGAGGGTGCCAATGGCGATGCCGGTTTCCAGCGCGACCTTACGAGTGGTCAGCTGCTCCCACCCTTCTTGCTGCCAAATCCGAACATAGGCATCGTAAATGGCCTGAACCGTGAACCGGGCACGGGCCTGCTGTGGCCGTTTAAGTGGCCTGGTACGTGGGTTATCTGGGGGTGTCGGTTTGCTCATCGGGTTTCCGAACCAAACACTGTCGGCTGATCGATAGAATGGAGCACACGGCAGTATCCCATAATCTGGCTGCCCCGTCTGGCACGAATCCAGAGCTGATATTGAGGAAAATGATCCATGACTACCATTACCCGTCTGTTGACGAATCAGGACAATCTTGCCGAGTCCCGGCTGGAGACTGTTGATAGCGGTGCTCTTGCAGAGGGCCAGGCCCGCCTGCGGATTCACCGGTTGGCGCTGACGGCCAACAATATCACCTATGCGGCCTTTGGCCACACGCCTCACCTGAGATACTGGCATTACTTCCCGGTCGCGGACCAGGGCTGGGGCCAGATGCCGGCCTGGGGCTTCGCGGAAGTGGAAGAGACCACGGTGGAAGGGCTGGAGCCAGGGGAGCGCTTCTACGGTTTCTGGCCGCTGGCGTCCCATCTCGTGGTTGAGCCAGTGCGTGTCACCGAGCGGGGCTTCTATGACGGCGCCGCCCATCGCCTTGACCTTGTGTCCGCTTATAACCAATACCAGCGTATCCGTACCGATGCTGCCTACCGGCCTGAGAACGAAAATTACCAGATGCTGCTGCGACCGCTGTTTATCACCTCGTTCATGCTGGCGGACTTTCTTGAGGACAATGGCTTCTTCGGGGCAAAACGGGTCCTGGTTTCCAGTGCATCCAGCAAGACTGCCTATGGCACCGTTTTCTGCCTGCAGGATCGCCAGGAGCTGGAAGTGGTCGGGCTGACGTCCTCAGGCAACACCGGCTTTGTGGAAGACCTGGGTTGTTACGACCGGGTGGTGGATTACAACGATCTGACCAGTATTGACCCCGATGTGCCCACCCTCTACGTGGACTTCTCCGGTAATGATGGCATCAGGGCCACCATTCACCGGCATATGGCCGACAATCTGGTGCACAACTGCTATGCGGGTTCAGCCCATAATCACGAGCATATCAGCGATAGCGAGTGGAACCTGCCGGGGCCGGCGCCGAAGCCGTACTTTGCGCCAGACCAGATCCGCAAGCGGAACGCGGACTGGGGGCCGGCAGAAGTCACCCGTCGCTTTAATAAGGCGCAGTTGTCATTTATTGAACGGGTAGGGCAACAGGATTCGCCCTGGATGGAGATTCGGGAACATCAGGGGCTGGAGTCTGCCCGGACACTGATCCGGTCACTGGTGGAAGGGAATGTGAACCCGGCGGACGGCCATGTGGTAGTGCTGGCTGAGTAATCCATGAGGAGCGACCGGGTCCGGGCTTCAGACGCCTGGAACCCGGTCGTTTCCGGCCTGGGCCAGGGACGCCAGGCCGGCATTATGGGCTGGCTGTCAAAGCGGTCGTGGCCAGCGTCCGAAGGAAGGCGGGAACAGCTTGTCCAGATAGTCGTTGGTGAATATCCGGTTGGGATCCAGCCTGTTCAACTGAGACACCGCGGCATCCCAGTCTGCGCCCTGGGGGTATCCGTCACGGAAAGTGTCCGGGTAGGTCTTCCTCAGCAGCCGCTCACTGTCCCACGCGCCGCCGTCCCGACCCAGGAGCGAATAGCCATAGCACTTGGTCCACTCGGGTCGCACAACGCCATAGCTGCGGTAATTACGCAGGAACCACTGCTCGAGCCGATAGTTGAAAGTGCCGGCCAGGGGTTGATCCACGTTGTTGTTGATGGCGAACCAGATAATGGTGTCTTTCTCGGGATCGTCAGGCAGCGGTCGTGCGCCGGACAGGGTTGGCGGAACCGCCCCGTCCACCAGCACGTCCCCGGGCTGATCCAGGCCATGGGCACGGATTTCGACGGGCCCGGCATAGGGATAGAGGCCCCGGCCCTCGAAGTCCGCGATGAGTTTGCGGAAGTACTGGTAAAACTCTCCCAGCGCCCGCTGAAGATCAGCCCGGCGGACGATGACGCCCCAGGCTGCCACGGTATGCCGGGGTGTTTCCGGGCGCACATAGAGCGTTGTGCAATAGGCGGAGCCCCACAGATCATTGATCTGAACGGCGGGGTCATCAATGGCGATCAGTCCCGCCATGTTGTCGACGGACTGCTGATTGTAGAGGGGGACCGACTGGGGGTTTTCCCGTAACTGAGCGGCAAGTGCATCGGCAACTTCCGGCGGCGTTTCGCTGCCGGGAGGCTGGTAGTTGTAGGGTCCCGTCACTTCCCGGGAGGTGGCGGGTTTCTCCGGAGTTACCGTCCAGAATTTGGTCCAGGCAATCTGCTGCTGGTTAAACGGATAGAAAAGCACGTCAACGGTGCCGTAACGCCGGGTCAGGTTGGCAAAGGAATGCTCATTCTGGTTCTCCGGCATGGCCAGCAGCTCGTCAACCTTCAGGTCCGCCCGACTCACGCATCGGATCTTGAGGTTCGGACCGACCTGTAGCCGGACTTCCACGATAAAGGCACGGGCGAGGCAGGTCAGCAGCGGGCCGATCGCCGGATCGTTACGCTGATAGGTGCGAAGTTCATAGCGGGCTACCGCCGGCTCCCATACAACCGCGGTAAGGGACAGGACCAGGTTGCTGAGGGTGCCCCAGGAATGACCAGGCTGCAGCTGTTCACCGTCTGCCGGCAGCGCCGCGCCATGGGCGTTCATGGCCAGCACCCCGGCGATGGTCACCCCGCCCGGCGCCGGCGTATGGTAGAGGCCCAGTCCATGAGGCTCGCAGGCACGGCAGATGGACTCTACCGTGGCTCCGGCGCCGGCCACTACGGAGGGTACTGAATGGTCCGGCTCGACCTGTACCTGATTCAGGTACTCGCTGGTATCGACCAGAATGACTCGCTGCTGACGGGTACGCCGACCGAGAATCGTAGGTGCAAAACCATGCCCCGTACCGAAGGGGCGCAGTTTGAACTGGTTATCACCGGCCCAGTTGCTCAGGGTAACCATCTCTTCTGCTGTGCGTGGTGAGCAGAACCAGACGTCGGGAATCATGACTTCCCGGGCCCAGTTGATAAACGTTTTCTGGTATACCTCCAGCTCCGGAGGGAGGTTGGGCGGAGCGTCCATGGTAGCCCAGCGGGAGTTGGCAAGAATCTTCTGTCCGGGTAACAGGACACCAAAGGTAGATGCGACGGCGGCGGTCGCGGCGGACTGCTTGAGAAACGTTCGGCGGGACCGGTTGATCGAGGGTGATCCGGTCAGTCCGGGCTGAGCGGACGTCATATTGAGCTTTTTCATGGGTTGCCTCATGGTGGAAACGGGTTTGCGTAACCTGATCTCCAGCAGCGCCGTATTATTGTTTTAAGAGTTGCAGTGTCCTTCCCCATGAGGGAATGCCGCTATGAGCAGAACGGCCCGGCACGTGGCATTAACGGCCAGAATTCAGAGGCGTGAACCACTTCACGCCTGTGCTGGCGAGAAAGCTCAATCATGTCATCTCGTCAATGGGACCGGAGCATAGGGATATGGCACAGCATCGGCCAGGGGGACAGCACGGGGAGGTCCGGCTTGGGGTTGCACACTTCCGTCTTCTCCTGACCTATCTGGAAGAACTGGGGGAGGCGCGGGATGCCTGCCTGGAGGTCACTGGCGTTTCTTCTGAGCGGGTAAATGATCCCGACAGTGATATCGGCGCCAGCCAGGAGGTTGCCCTTATCCGGTGGCTGATTCGACGTCATGGTGATCCGTTTTTCCACGGCCTTCAGCTGGGGTTGCGGCAGGGGTTGACTGCTCACGGACCCTGGGGAATGGGCCTGCTCAGCTCATCCGGAGTTGCCGCAGGCGCAGAATGGGCAGGACGTTTTGCGGTGATCGCCTTTCCCTTTACCCGTTATGTCTGGGCCCGGGCCCAGGATGGCCCGGTGCTGGTGCTGAGTTACGACCATATGCCCGAAGATATCCGGTCCTTCCTTCTGGCCCGGGATCTGGCCTCGATCCGGGCGATCCACAACGACCTGTTACCAGACCTGCCGGTAGGAATCGATGAAGTCCGGGTGGCGGAGAACTGCTTCGACGAGGCCGGGAAGGGAGCAGAGGCGCTGCATCGGCTGTTCTCTTGCCCGGTGCTTACTGGTCAACCGTATAACGCCCTGGCCGTGAATCCGAAAATGCTGCGGGCAAGCTTTTCCCGGGGTAATGAGCTGACGCTGCTTCAGTGTGAGCGATACTGCAGTGAGCTGATGGATCGTCGTCAGTCAGAGGAAACCCTGGCGGGACAGGTGCGGCGGTTGCTGGAACAGTATCAGTGCGGTAGTCCGGGACTGGCATGGGTGGCGTCTCGTTTACACCGCTCTGAACGTAACCTGCGACTGCGATTGAGCAGGGAAGGTACCAGTTGGAGCCGGCTGCGGGACCAGGTTCTGGCGAGGCGGGCGCAACAACTGCTGGGTCAGAGCAGGCTGACGATTGAGCAGATTGCCGATCGGGTTGGCTATACCGACCGGTCCAGCTTCTGCCACGCCTTCAAACGATGGACTGGAATGCCACCGGCGCAGTATCGTCATGAGCAGGCCTCTGGCATTCGAAAACCGCCGATACCGGACTGACCGCACTGCCACTTGTGGCGCCGATGACGTTTCCGTTGCCCCGTAGAACATCACAATTTTCTGAAAGTTCATTCCGCCTGCGTTGTCTCTCCAAAATACTCCGTCTACTGTGCGGAATGAACATTCCGCCAGGGTGTTCATTCCTGGTCGGCGATGCTGTCCGGCCAACTTTTCGGACACTGATGATATGGAGCTTCACCAGATGAACACAGTAAGAACACTACTCTTCTCTGCATTGGCGGTAGCGCCAATGGCCGCCTTCGCCCTGGGGCCTATCGGTGGTGGCGGTGGTGGCAATAATCCCGACCCGACGCCGCCTGGAGCAGCCTGTGACAGCAACCAGCTTTCTCCGGGTACCACCACGCGCACCATCACTATCGACGGCCAGCGCCGGGAGTACATTCTCCATGTGCCGCGCAGCTACACCGGCCAGAATGAGGTCCCGCTGCTGCTGGACTTCCACGCCCTGAGCTCCGGTGCTGACTACCAGAGCAGAAACTCCGGAACCGCCGATGTGGCCAACAACGAGGGCTTTATCGTTGCTTATCCCCAGGGTATCGACAACGCCTGGAATATAGGCCCTTGCTGTACCGAATCCCGCCGCGTGGATGATATCGGTTTCGCCCGGCAACTGGTCGATACCATCAGTGCCCAGGCCTGTATCGATGAGAAACGGGTATACGCAACCGGTTATTCCAACGGTGGTGGCATGTCCTACAAGCTGGCCTGTGACGCCGCTGATAAATTTGCCGCCGTTGCGCCGGCCGCCTTCGATATGATTGAGGAGCTGGACTGTCGGCCAGAGCGTCCGGTGTCTGTGTTCGCCAGCCGTGGGCAGCGGGACTTTATCGTACCCTTTGAAGGGGGTAGGTCTACGCCGCCCACCCGCTACCGCCTGGATCCCATTCACTTCCTGGGCGCCGAAGGCTCCTTTGAGCGCTGGGGCGAGCTGAACAGCTGTAGCGGTCAGCCGCAGAGCATCGGTAATAGCTGCGAATCGTACAACAACTGTGCCGGTGGCACCGAAGTTGTGCTGTGCACCTCGCGCCTTGGTGGCCATCGCGCCTGGGACGCTGAGCAGAGCTGGAACTTCCTTAAGAACCACACACTTCCCTAAGCAGTTCCATGCAGATCGCCCCGCACCGTCGTTGACGGCTGCGGGGTTTTTCCCATTTCAGATGGCGATAACCCCGTCACGAAATCAGGGCGAAAACGCCCTTGAGTTCGGTTTCTTTTCCATCAGTTTGTTATCCTCTAATTAATGTGTCAGCCATGTTGCTTGCGCTGTTTCTGGCAAGACTACTGGCGACGTTTAACCGGTTGTTGATGAGGTAACAAGGGTGCGCCGACGCCGTTTGCTGTTCAGTGCGCTATCGTGCTTTCTGGCCTGGGTGGTGACCGCCTCCGCCGCGGCGGACTCCGTCCGTCGTGTCGTTCACCCGGACGGCCGGGTGGAGTACACCAATGCACCGGCTGGTCGCCAGGCAATTGCCAGTACCGGTCGCGCTACCGTCTATAAATATACGGACCAGAACGGTGTTGTGACGTTTAGCGAAGCCCGCCCTCAAAGCGCCGATTACGATGTGATCCGGTTCGAGTGTTATGCCTGCAAACCGAACTCCACCGTTAACTGGCATAGAACGCCACTGTTTACCGGCCGCTATGATGAGGAAATCAACGCGACGGCGCGGGAGTTCGACATCGACCCTGCTCTCGTTCGTGCGGTGATACACGCGGAAAGCGCGTTCAATCCCCAGGCGGTTTCCTCGAAGGGCGCCCAGGGGCTGATGCAGTTGATGCCGGGCACCGCTGAAGAGGTCGGTGTCAGCAATGCGCTGGATGCCAGCCAGAATATTCGCGGTGGTGTAAATTATCTTTCCCGCATGATCGAACTCCACAATGGCGACGTCAAGCTGGCAACCGCCGCCTATAACGCCGGGCCCGGCGCGGTGCGCCGCCACAAGGGCATTCCGCCTTACGCCGAAACCCGTGCTTATGTAGAGCGGGTGGGTATCCTCCATGAGCGATACCGGCTGGCGAGCAACTGAGCAGACTCGTCATTGCCGATATGACGGAACACAGGCGACCGGGGTGATCTAGACTGGTGGAACGGATTTCCATTCAGCGATTCTCCCGGAGGCCATCATGGGCACCAATGTCGACCAGAACGTCCGCCCGGACTATGACGATGTGCTCAAGACCATCGCCGATTACGTGCTCGACACCCCGATCGACAGCGAGGAAGCCTGGACCACTGCCCGCTATTGTCTGGCGGATACCCTGGGCTGCGGCCTGCTGGCGCTGCGCTTTCCTGAATGCACCAAGCATCTTGGTCCCATCGTGCAGGGCACGGTGGTGCCCCACGGTGCCCGGGTGCCGGGTACGCCGTTCGAGCTGGATCCGGTCAAAGCCGCCTGGGATATTGGCTGCGCGGTACGCTGGCTGGACTATAACGATACCTGGCTGGCGGCAGAGTGGGGTCATCCTTCCGATAACCTCGGCGGCATCCTCGCAGTGGCGGATTACCTGTCCCGTCGGCGCGTCGCCAGCGGCGAAGCACCGTTTACCATGAGAACCGTGCTCGAAGCCATGATCAAGGCCCACGAAATACAGGGCGTGCTGGCCCTGGAGAATTCCTTTAACCGGGTCGGGCTGGACCACGTAATTCTGGTCAAGGTGGCCTCGACGGCGGTTACCGCCTGGCTGATGGGTGCGTCCCGGGAACAGATGCTGGCGGCCCTGTCTCACGCCTGGGTAGACGGCCAGGCCCTGCGGACCTATCGCCATGCCCCCAACGCCGGCTCGCGCAAATCCTGGGCGGCCGGCGATGCCACGTCCCGGGCCGTGCGGCTGGCGGACATGGCCATGAAAGGGGAGATGGGCATCCCCAGCGTCCTGACGGCACCGCAATGGGGTTTTTACGACGTGCTGTTCAGCAAGACCAATCAGGACCAGGCGATCAAGCCGGAACCGGAGCGGCAGCTATCCCTGCCACAGCCGTTCGGCAGTTACGTAATGGAGAACATCCTGTTCAAGATTTCTTTCCCGGCGGAGTTTCACGCCCAGACCGCAGCAGAGGTAGCGGTGAAACTGCATCCTCAGGTGCGGGATCGTCTTGGCGAAATCGACCGGATCGAACTCATTACCCACGAATCTGCTATTCGCATCATTTCAAAACAGGGCGAACTGGCCAACGCCGCGGACCGGGACCACTGCCTGCAGTACATGGCGGCGGTACCCCTGATATTCGGTGAGCTGGACGCTGAACATTACGAAGACACCTTCCATCAGAACCATCCCATCATCGATGAGATCCGGAGCAAAATGGTGGTGATTGAGGATGAGCGTTATACCCGGGAATACCTTGAGCCCGACAAGCGCTCCATTGCCAATGGCATTGAAGTCTTCTTCAGGAACGGCACCAGCACCGGCCGGGTGGATGTTGAATACCCCGTCGGCCATCGACGTCGCCGGGACGAAGGCATGCCGCTGCTGGTTGAGAAATTCCGGACGAATCTTGCCACCCGATTCCCGCCCCAGACCTGTGAGCGGATTCTGGCGCTCTGCGACCATCAACAGACCCTGGAAGAGACGCCGGTTCACCGGTTTATGGATCTGTTCGTGATCTGAAGCCGGGTTCCGGCAGGAGGTTGCGACGACGCAGGCGTCAGACCTGCGCCGCCTCGGCGGATGTGTCGATCCGGTATTTGTCCGTCAGGTTATAGAGAGTGGGGCGGGTTATCCCCAGAAGACGGGAAGCCTGGGCCATATTGAAGCCGGTGGTTTTAAGCGCCTGCAGGATGGCATTACGTTCTGCGGTTTCCCGGACCTGGCGCAGGTTGAGCTGATTCGGTGCGGCCTCGCCGTCATCATGGAGTTCCAGGTCTACCGCAGTTATCCGCTTACCTTCCGCCATGATGGTCGCACGCTTCACCTTGTTGATCATTTCCCGCACGTTGCCCGGCCACGGGTAGTTGTTGATGGCCCGTACGGCATCGTCGCTGAACGACAGATTGGGGCGGTCCATCTGCCGGGAAAGACTTTGCAGCAGTGACCTTGCAATCACCAGTGGATCCCCCTGGCGCTGCCGCAGGGCAGGCACATCAAGGGTGATTTCGCTGATGCGGTAATACAGGTCTTCCCGGAAACTGCCGGCTTCAATCAGTTGCCGAACATCACGGTGGGTAGCGCATACTACCCGGACATCCACTGGTACCGGCCGCACGCTGCCCACCCGGTCCACCGCGCGCTCCTGCAGGAACCGCAGCAGTTTGGCCTGGAGTGCCATGGGCATATCGCCAATCTCATCCAGAAACAGGGTGCCGCCGTTGGCGCTTTCGATCTTGCCTTTTTTACTCTGGGTCGCGCCGGTGAAGGCGCCTTTTTCATAACCGAACAGCTCGCTTTCCAGCAGGTTCTCCGGAATGGCGGCGCAGTTGATGGCGGCAAACGGCTGATCGCCTCGGTGGCTGAGGTCATGCAGAGCCCGGGCCAGCAGTTCCTTGCCGGTACCCGTCTCGCCGGTGATGAGAGTGGTGACGTCAGTGGGTGCGACTTTTTCGAGGGTCCGGCAGACCGACAGCATCTGAGGGCTGGCGGCGATCACGCCCTTGATGTTAGTGCCGTTCTGGCGATTGGCCAGTTCCCGGTTCTCGGTTTCCAGCTCGGCCAGACGAAAAGCCCGGTTGACCACAAACGTGAGAATATCCGGGTCCAGGGGCTTCTGATAGAAATCCGACGCGCCCATTCCGATGGCCCGGACCGCATTCTCCTTGTCTTCCCGACCAGTAACCACGATCACCTTGACCATGGGGGAGAGGCGCAGGATATCGTCCAGCAGCGCAAAACCTTCCGACGCACCACCCGGGTCCGGCGGCAGCCCCAGATCCAGGGTGACCACCTGAGGCTCATTCCGGCGCAGGCTGGCCAGGGCGCCGGCGCGGTCTGCGGCAACATGCACGTCCAGATCAGCGCTGAAACACCAGCGCATCTGACTCTGCAGCCCAGGGTCATCTTCCACGATTAACAGTCGTTTTGTCACAGCAACTCAAATCCTTTTTCCGTTGGTGCAATACATAGAGCCGATATCGGCCTGTCGTAAGTGTTGACTGAATTCAGGGTGAATGCAATCGCCCGGCCTCTTCGGCCAGCGATGCGGAAACCGGCTCTTCCGCTGTTTCACCATTATCCTCTGATCGGGATTCGCTGGCTGCTGGCTTGACGGTGGGCAGCAGTATGGAAAAACAGGAGCCCATACCCGGCTGACTGGTCACATCAATATTGCCGCCTATCCTGCGAATGTATTCCCGTGCCTGGTAAGCCCCGATGCCCATGCCGGTCAGACCCTTGGTGCTTTCAAACGGCTTGAACAACTGCATGCGGATAAAGTCTTCGCTCATGCCGGAGCCGGTATCCTGAATAAACAGCACCACATGATCCGGCGAGGCTTTCAGTGTCAGCGTGACCTCACCGTCCGGCGGCGTCGCATCCTGAGCGTTCTGGATCAGGTGGCCCAGTACACTCCATAACAGATCCCGGTCGGCGCGGACCATCACCGGGTCCGTCGGGCCCAGCACCCGCGGCCGGGGCTGATTGCGGGCGTAATGGGACGCGAGTTCGC
The DNA here is from genome assembly GCA_964530545.1 of uncultured Marinobacter sp. Classification (GTDB taxonomy): domain Bacteria; phylum Pseudomonadota; class Gammaproteobacteria; order Pseudomonadales; family Oleiphilaceae; genus Marinobacter. The sequence goes on along the minus strand of CAZHAY010000007.1, from coordinate 12,217 downwards.
TGATCAGGTGATGCAGGTTCAGCGGTGTCAGGTCGCCGTGGTCGTGGGTGGGCTTGCGGATATGGTCGACCAGATTGGACATCTTCTGCACGGCATGGTCGGTGGTGCTGATCATATCGTCGATAAACGCCGGGTTGTCCCGATGGTGGGCCGCGTTGCGAACCAGCAGCGAAAGCTGGGCAATGATCGTTTTCAGGTCGTGGACCATAAAGGCTGAAGCCTTACTGACCGCTTCAAACTGCATGGCCCGTGACAGACGATTCTGGGCATCGGCCTGGGCCAGCAGGTTACAGGTCTGCCGGGCGACGACCCGTACCAGGTCGAAGTTTTCCCAGTTCAGTTCAACCCGGGCGTTGGGTCGGCCAACCAGAGTGATGCCATAGAGCTCGTTCCCGAGGTACATGGGGATCAGCAGCCAGCCATGGGCGAATTTGAGGATCGGGTCGGGAATTTCCAGCAGGTTGTATCGAACCGGGTCGTTACGATATTCGTCCAGATCGATAATCCATTCACGGTCACTGAAGAAGTGGGCAAGCTCGCAGTTCCCGTCGATACTGGTAAACCGGGGCTGATCCATATTGACGGTATTCTGCAGAAGGAAGTTGCCGTCTTCGTCGCGGACCCAGAGCGCGCCGGAGGTGCTTTCCACCAGTCCGGACATAATGCGAATGATACGAACCGGCAGCGGCGGATGGTCACTCAGGTCGGCCAGCTCCCGGGTCAGTTTGAGCCACTCTTCCCGGTAGTCGTATTTGTAGTCAAAAAAGTTCTGGCTGATAAACACCATCAACCGGGCCCGGAAGCGACGGGAGGTCAGTAACAGCCCGAGGAAACAGAGGGCGGCGGTGATAAACAGAATCTGAAGCGCATCTCCCCAGTCGCCCCCAAGCACTCTGACGTAATAGCCGCCGGCGGCGGCAAACATCAGATAGATACCCGCAAACACCAGGGCACTGACATGGAACATGGCGTTGCGGGAGAGCTGAAACTCCACCGGCTGCTTGCGGGTGTTCATCATGGTGATGCCCAGCAGCGGCACGATCATGGCGTTGACAATGCCCCGGGCGTCCCAGAAACCGGAGGAGATCTGACCGAACAGCAGCGCGTCCGTGTACATGAAGAAGTCGTAGGCGAAGAGGGTCAGTATGCCGATGCACAGATAGCGAATGCTGGACCGGCTGGATTGCAGAGAGTTACGCCAGATCTGTTCAACCAGACAAATGCCCAGCAGTGAGAGCGCAATTTGCCCCACCAGCTTGAGCTTGCCGCTGACCAACGGGAATGACAGCAGGCTCTCCAGGGCAGCCAGGGTGAACAGGACGAAGATCACCGAGAAGGTCAGGAACCCGAGTAGCCGACGGGTCCGGCCAGCGGCGAGGATCTGTTGGTCTGCCGAGCGTAGCAGCGCCAGCAGCACCATGACCCAGCCGGCGTCCCGCAGCAGTTCCAGCAGATAACGGGTGATAAATGAGGGCTCGCCCCAGAGCTGCTGGCTGACCAGTGAGCTGGCCCAGAGGGTGGACAGGGCCGCGGATAGCAGCAGCATGCGATCGGAGGTCCGGCGCAGGTACCGGGTCAGGATCAGGCCCCCGAGCAGAAGAAATGCCAGGGTGGCCGCAGAATGACTGATAATGCCGAACTCATTGAACATCAACTACACATCCTGTGTTCAGTTATTCACCGGTTCGTGGAAGCCCCGGCGCCGGCTTTTTCGGTAAAAACGGAAGATCTCACCCAGTGGTTGGCGGGGGTGGAACCCGAAATCCTGCGCAAACCTTTGCCCGTTGATGATGATAGGGTATCGCAAAACATCCATCAGGTAGGGTGGAAAGTGTCGCATATTGAGCAGTTTCAGCAGGGTTCGGGGCAGAACCGGCGGTAACGACGGCACCGGCAGGCGGGTGCTGCCGCTCAGCACCAGTGCCCGCTGATAGGCGACCCAGTCGTCCGGCGCCACGTTGTAGATACCCCGGTGGGACTGATGCCAGCACCGGATCACGGCATCTGCCATGTCATCAATATGGATAAACTGCATCATGGGCGAGAAGCCTGCCAGCACCGGCGCCCACGGACCTGACAGCAGTGTGCTCATAGCATTTCTTACGCCGGGGCCAACAATATGACAGGGCCGCAGCACGGTCAGCTCCAGATGGGGGTAACGCCACAGATAGGTACTGTACAGGCTTTCCAGCTCCATCAGGGCGGGGGGCAACGCCGACAGTTTGGGGGGCATGGTCTCATCAATGGGCACCGCGTTGGTTGGGCTCGGGCCATAGACAAGGTGGGTCGACAGCACAATCATCCGGCTGACATTGTGGGCAAGACTGAGATCCAGCAGTTTACGGGTGCCCTGAGCATGGGCGCGGAAGCGATCCGGACCATAGTCTGGCCGGTGCATGGCGCGGCCCAGGTGAATAATGCCGTCGAACCGGTACTGGTGGAAAAGCTCATCAAGGCCTGTCTGATTGATATCAAGGCAGTAAGCGGGCACGTCATTGCCGAGCTGGAGCTGTTCCCGGAAATCCACCGCGACCACATCGCAGGTGGTTTTTAGTTGCAGAATAACCTTGCGGGCCAGGGTGCCCGCCGCGCCGGTAACCAGAAGCTGGGGTCGTTTGGGCTCGGTCACAGGAATACCCCCGGTCGCCGCTCAAGCCCCTTGGTGATCAGCGCTTCAAGCGACGCTCGTACCTGTTGCACCTGCGCGGCAATCTGCTGTTCTGAGTGGGCCACAGGATCAAACTCCAGTGGATCGCCCACCAACAGATTCACTTTGGCGGGCAGAATGACCGGGGCGGCGAGTGGAAAATAAGGCAGGCCAAGAAGCCGGGCCAGGGGCGCGATATTGGTCAGGGACGGAATGGTCTCTTCACAGCCAATCACGCCAACCGGGACAATCGTGGCATTGTGCTCCATGGCAAGTCGCATAAAGCCGGTGCTGAAGCGTTTGAGCTGGTAGCGTTCCCGGTAGGGTTTGCCAGCGCCACGAACACCTTCGGGGAAAATAATAATGGCCTCGCCGTTGGCCAGCAGACGGGCGCAACTGACCGGATCGTCCGGTACGCCACCAAGGCGGTTCAGCAGGTTACCGAGATACGGCATGGTCGGTGAAAAGCGATCAATCATCGCCCTGGGCATACGGGGACGCCGGGACCTGGACGCCAGAGCGAACCCGATCAGCAGCCCGTCGATGGGCAGCTGGCCGCTGTGGTTGGCCACGATAATCACCGGACCGTCGGCGGGGATCCGGTCAATGCCGTCCACGGTGACCCGGAAGTACTTGTGGTACAGCTCCCGGATGGCAAGGTAGCCGTATTTCAGCGTGCCGTAGTGATAGCCCCAGGGGTCGTACCCCAGCGAGCCGGCCGGTCGGGCCATACGAGCCAACTCCCGGTCGAGTTGCGGTGAGATGAGGCGTCGTTTGACGAAATCTGCCAGTCTCATGGGCCATCCTTTTTCCGATCCAGATCGAGTATAGGACATGCCCCGGCTTTTCGTCGGCTATTAACGGGTCGTCATTCCGGTGTCATCCGCCAACAGCGGCTGGCTCAATGTCATTGCCAGCGTATGCTTTTGTCCCGGCGAAAGCGTCCGGAAGTCCGCCGCTGCGTTGGCGGTTTCAACACAAAGCATTGCGGTCCAGCCGTTATCCGGGAAGTCCGACAGCCGGCGGGCCTTGTCCGGTCCCGGATTCCAGACGACCGTAGAGGCGCTGCCGCGGGCAGTCAGGCAGAAGCTCTGACCGGGTCCATGGATGGAGATGGCGGGAGACGCCTGATAAATGCGGTCGGTTTCCCCGTCAAAGCTCACATCACCAGCCTGTTTCTTCGATTGCCAGTCGTCCAGGGTGTCCAGATACGTGGAGCCTTGCAGACCGTGAAGGGTGGTGCCGGTAATGTCGGCGGTCGGCAGATAGGTATGCAGCGCCTGAGTAAGCGCCAGCGGCTGTGTCCCGGTGTTTGTGGTGGTCAGCTCCAGCGAGAGCGAATCCGCACGAAAGCGGAATGTCAGCGCGACGCTGGCATTGCAGCACCATCGTAGTTCAGGGGTGGTGCTTGAACCGGCTTCATCATCGGGCACCAGGGTGATCAGCACTTCCTGTTCGGTTTCATCGAGATCAGCCAGCACCCACATCGCGGTTCGGGCGAAGCCGTGGGCGGGCAGTGAGTCGCCGTGGAGCTGGTCCCGCACTGGTTCCGGGTTACGTGCCGGATCTCCGAACCAGGGCCAACAGATGGGAATACCGCCCCGGATTGCCCGCCCTGGCTCGAAGCGGGCATCGGGACTCAGCCACAGCCAGCTGTCGCTTCCGGCCGGTGCGAAGTGGTACAGATGGGCCCCCTGCAGGGCCAGGGCCGCGCTGAACAGCGGATGCTGCACCTCCAGCGTAGCCAGGCTGCCGGTCCGGGCCTGTCGGGTGAAACGAGCAGTGGAAAGGGAGGTCATGATGGTCCTTGTCAGCGGCGGTGACGGCAGTTGCGGGTTAAGACTTTCACTCAGAATGAGAACAGGGATTGATACCGGCGGCGGCTGTTGCTACTATTCGCGCCGCGTTCGGGCAATCCGGACCGCCATTATGGTGGTCCTGCCGGTGCCTCCGCAACGATAAACCGTGAACCCGGTCAGGCCCGGAAGGGAGCAGCCGCAGCGGTGGACTCGTGTGCCGGGGTGTCGCTGGTGGGGCCACCCCCAGTTTTCCTCAGTTCTGATTTTCAATCGTTTTCCCTCAATGACACCGTGTTGCATGGATCTGGTCCTGACATCTGGCGTTTTGCCGTGTCATCAGTCGGTGATTGCTTCGGAACCTGTCGGCAGGCTACCGGGTATCGGCTTCTTCAGGGTGGCGGTCCATGGTAAGCTTTCTCCCTTACTTTTACCCGTGCAGTGACGACCTATGAGTTATCAGGTACTCGCCCGTAAATGGCGCCCGAGACGCTTCCAGGACATGGTGGGGCAGGAGCATGTGCTGCAGGCGCTGGTGCACGCGCTTGAACATAACCGGCTTCATCATGCTTACCTTTTCACCGGCACCCGGGGCGTGGGCAAGACCACGATCGGCCGACTGCTGGCCCGCTGTCTGAACTGTGAAACCGGCGTTACGGCCAACCCCTGCGGTGAGTGCACCAGTTGCCAGGAAATCCTGGACGGCCGGTTTGTTGACCTGATTGAGATTGACGCCGCCTCCCGTACCGGGGTGGACGATATGCGGGAGCTGACCGACAACGTCCAGTATTCGCCGACCCGGGGCCGTTTCAAGGTGTACCTGATTGACGAGGTACACATGCTCACCAATCAGTCCTTCAACGCCTTCCTGAAAACCCTGGAAGAGCCCCCGGAGCACGTCAAGTTCCTGCTGGCCACGACGGATCCCCAGAAGCTGCCGGTAACCGTGCTGTCCCGCTGCCTGCAGTTCAACCTCAAGCGAATGACCCCGGAACATATCGTCAACCATCTGCGCTTTGTTCTGGGTGAAGAGAACATTCCCTTTGAAGATTCTGCTCTATGGCAACTGGCCCGGGCCGCCGATGGCAGTATGCGTGATGCCCTCAGTCTGACCGACCAGGCCATCGCCTTTGGTAACCAGAAGCTGGCGGCCAATGACGTCAGCAGCATGCTGGGTACCATTGATCAGAGCGATATCGAAACCCTGGTGGATGCCCTGGTGCGAAATGACGGGCCGGGCCTGCTGACTGAAATTGACCGCATCGCCGGTTTTGCACCGGACTTCAGCGCCATCCTGGCGGACCTGCTCTCGCTGTTCCATCGGGTAACCATGGAACAGGTGGTGCCGGGCAGCGCGGACAACGCCATGGGGGATGCCCACCGGGTTCAGAAACTGGCCCGGGAGCTGAGCGCTGAGGATGCGCAACTGTTCTACCAGGCTGCATTGGTCGGCCGCAAGGATCTGGAAATTACGCCGGACGCCCGCATGGGTTTTGAGATGACCCTGCTGCGGATGCTGGCATTCCGCCCCGGCGTTGCTCATCGCGACCCCCCCGTGTCCAGCACCAGCCGGACCGGGGGAGCCGGGCGGGAAAGCAGCTCTGCCGGTGACGGCAGTGGTGGTGATGGCCAGCCGGCTGCTGAGGAGCCTGCGCCTGCGGTTCCCGTACCTGCTGAGGTTCCGGCACCGGATACACTCGTCAGATCAGACGGACCGGAAGCACAAGGTCCAGCCGGGCCGGTAACGGGTGCGCCTGAGCCTGAGCCAGAATCGCCGCTGCCCGTTGAAGACCCAGCGCCCGCACCGATACACCCCTCTACGGTAAGCGATGAAGATGAGAGTCTGATGGCCCTGGCCGATCAGCTGGCG
>CAZHAY010000007.1:0-5804 GCA_964530545.1 uncultured Marinobacter sp. | reverse complement strand
GAGGGCCATTACCGGTTACTCACCAGTCGTCACCAGCAGAAAATCCTTGATCGACTCAAGGCAGCATTTGGTGATGATGCGGCGCTGGAAGTCGTGCAGGGAGACGCCGGTGATCAGACCCCGGCCGCCTGGGAGGCCCGGGAGCGGGCCCGGCGCCAGCAACAGGCGGAGCAGTCGATCGCCGAGGACCCCCTGGTACAGGCCATAGTGGAACGATTTGAAGGCCGGGTCGTCAAAGAGAGTATCCGGCCGCTGGAAAATCCTGCTGGCTAGAAGCGCAACCCACGCAAGAGGTAGACAACATGATGAAAGGCATGGGCGATCTGATGAAAAAGGCCCAACAGATGCAGGAAGAGATGCAGAAGGCGCAGGAAGAGGCCGCAAAAGCAGAAGTCACTGGTGAAGCCGGTGGTGGCCTCATTAAAGTCACCATGAACGGTCGTCACGACGTCCGCAAAGTGTCCATTGACGACTCCCTGCTGTCAGAAGACCGGGAAGTGCTGGAAGACCTGCTGGCGGCAGCGGTTAACGATGCGGTCCGCCGGGTAGACGCCGGGCAGAAGGAGCGTGTGTCAGGAATGATGTCCGGCATGGGCCTGCCTGACAACTTTAAGATGCCGTTCTGATTGCCGTTAACCTTGATGGCTCCCTGCGGTATGCGAGCGGTGCTGACCGGAGCCCTTTAGAAATGTTACGCAGGAGTTCCGATGGCCTTTAGTCCGCTGGTTGATGAGCTGGTTGAGTCGTTGCGGTGTTTGCCGGGTGTGGGGCAGAAAACCGCCCAGCGGATGGCATTTCATCTTCTTGAAAAAGGTCGCGGTGGCGGTGGGCGACTGGCCGAGGCACTGGCGGCCGCCATGTCCGGTGTGCGTCGCTGCGAAAGCTGCCAGAATTTTTCGGATACGCCGCTGTGTTCCCTCTGCCAGCAGCCGGATCGTCGCACCGGAACACTCTGCGTGGTGGAGAGCCCCTCGGATCTGCTCGCGATTGAGCAGGCTGGTGATTACCGGGGCGGTTATTTTGTGCTGATGGGGCATCTGTCGCCCATTGACGGCATCGGCCCCGACGATATCGGCGTCGAGCTGCTGCTACGGCGGGTAAGTGATGAGTCCGTGACTGAGCTGATTCTGGCCACTAACCCGACCGTAGAAGGGGAGGCAACGGCCCACTATATCGCCGATCGGCTCCATGATTCCGGGGTACTGACCACCCGTCTGGCCCACGGCATTCCGGTGGGGGGCGAGCTTGGGTATGTGGACGGTTTTACGCTGACCCACGCGTTCCGGGGGCGTAAGCCGCTCACCGACTAACGCCGTTAAGGCAAACCAGGAGATTTCATGACTCAGGCTTTACCCCCAGTGCCGTCGGTGCAAAAACCCAAGTGGTTACACACCGTCGCGGACCTGGACGCATGGCTGGATGCGCATCAGCATCAGCCGCTGGCCCTGGACACGGAGTTCGAACGGGTCTCCACCTTTTACCCGATTCCCGGACTGGTCCAGTTGGGCGCCGGTGATTCCCTGCGGCTGGCAGAGCCTTCAGTGGTGGAGCACTCAACCCGTTTCCGGGAACGGTTAGCGGATCCGGATTCCGTCAAGCTGCTCTACGCCATGGGAGAGGACCTGGAGCTGTTTCGCCACTGGCTGAAACTGGAGCCCGCCGGCCTGCTGGACCTGCAGATCGGCGCGGCCCTGGCGGGGGCTGGCTTTTCCATGGGCTATGGCCGACTGGTTGAGAGCCTCTTCGGGGAAACCCTCGATAAGTCGGCCACTCGATCCGACTGGCTTGCCCGGCCCCTGAGTGATGATCAGTTGCGCTATGCGCTGGATGATATCCGCTTCCTGCCCGCCCTGTACCAGTGGGTAACGGCCCGGCTTGAAGCCCGGGGCATGCCTGATGCCATGGCCGAGGAAACCCGGCGCTTCGCGACCGATCTGCCGGCGCTTTCAGAGCCGGAGATCTGGTACCTCAAGCTGCGGGGTGGCTGGCATCTGTCGCCGGAAAAGCAGGGCGTGCTCAGGGCACTGGTCACCTGGCGTGAGGAAGAGTGCCGCCGCCGGGACCGCCCCCGGAGTCGTGTGCTGTCCGATAACGGACTGATCAACCTGGCGGATCGCCTGCCGGAAACCACCGGCGCCATGGCCGCAGTGGACGACGTGCCCCCCGTGGTGGTACGGCGCTATGGTGAGCGCCTGCTGGAGCTGATTCGTGACGCCCTGGCGGCGGGCGAAATCCCCGAGCCATTGATCGAGCGGCCCCTTACCCGGCCTCAGCAGGACCAGTACCGCAAAGTGAAAAAACCCATGGCAGCGATCGCTGAGGAAGCCGACGTGCCCGTGGAACTGCTGGCGCCACGAAAGCGCCTGGAAAGCCTGCTGCGTCAGAACGATCCTCAGGCGTTGCAGGCCTTTGCCTCCGGCTGGCGCGGTCAGATCCTGGCGCCGGTACTGGATGACATCAAGGTATTACTGGAAAACCAGCATGAGTGACAAAGTCTTTATCTCCGTGTTCCGCAGCAGTCTGCGGGACGGTACCTACCTGTACCTGCGCCGTGGGCAACCCTGGGATGAGCTGCCAGACGACCTGCGGCAGATTTTCGGTAAGCCCGTTCAGGCCCTTGATCTGGTCCTTACGCCAGAGCGGCGCCTGGCGCGAACCACCGGCAGGGAAGTGCTGGAGGCCATCGCGGAGAAGGATTACTATCTTCAACTCCCTGAAAAAGTCGATAGTTACATCGTGGCGTTCAAGGAAAAACTCAAGGACTTTGGCGCCTGATGGCTGATATTCCGTTCTGGCAGCGCAAGCGGCTTGAAGACATGACGGCCACCGAGTGGGAGTCCCTGTGTGACGGTTGTGGCCTGTGTTGCCTGACCAAGCTCCAGGACGGCGACACCGGAGAAGTATTCTATACCGATCTGAGCTGTCCGCTGATGGACACGGCGACCTGCCGCTGCCGTAACTATGAACAGCGCCAGCAGCTGGTACCGGACTGCACCCGGTTAACGCCGGAGAATGTCCGGGAGTTTGACTGGCTTCCCACGACCTGTGCCTATCGCACGCTGGCTGAAGGACGCCCCTTGCCGGATTGGCACCCCTTGCGTTCCGGCTCGCCAGACACGGTTCATAAGGCGGGTATTTCCGCAGCCAACCGGGCGACACCATCAAATCAGGTGGCGGTTGAGGTCTGGCAGGAACATATCATTCGTTGGGTATTGTGAAGGAACATTTGAAGCTATGACCGAATCACTGGCGATCGCCACCATGGATGCCGACTCCCAGACGGCCTACGCCTTGTTCTGGGGCATTTATATCGTCGGCTTTGTGCTGTTCTACTGGGCCATGTCGCGGGTGTTCCGTTTGCTGCCTCTCTATGGCTTACGGAGTCTGCTCAAGGTTACGCTGATTGTACTGCTGGTGACGCCGGTTCAGTCCACGGTGGTGGATGGCTGGTGGGTGCCGGCGTGGCTGTTCGGGGCCTACGAAACCTTTTTAGGAGAACCGGCAGAAGCCGCCCGGGCATTTTTCAATATGGGCATTGCAGCGGTCATTATGGCTCTGGTGTGGATACTGGATCTGGTACGGTATCGGTTTACCCGCCGCTGAGCCTCTACCGGACGACACGGTCAGACAGCGGGCGCTACGCCCCTGCAGACGCTGCCCCGCTGATCACAGGAGGACCCGTTCATGGGGTTGCGAAAGCTGAATTTCACGCTCACCCTGGTGGCTGCGTTGATGCTTTCCCTGGCGCCGGCCGGGAGTGCGACCGCAGCACAGGATGTCCGTGTGGTGGTGGATATTTCCGGGAGCATGAAGCTGAATGATCCGGATAACCTGCGCCGCCCTGCTGTGCGTTTACTGGCCAGATTGTTGCCAAACGGCACGGCGGTTGGCCTGTGGACCTTCGGTCGCGAGGTTAACATGCTGGTGCCCCACGGGGCGCTGGGTGATGATCAGCGCCAGGCATTAATTGCCGGTTCATCGGGTATTAACTCCGTCGCCCAACGGACCAATATCGGCGGTGCCATCGAAACCGCCAGCGACCCCTGGTTTTCACCCCAACAATCCCTCACCAACACGCACCTGATCCTGCTCAGCGACGGCAAGGTGGACATCGATACCAGCCCCGCGACCAATAACGCCGAACGTGAGCGTATTCTCAGTGAGCTGGTTCCACGATTGGCCGCGCAAGGGTTGACCATTCACACCATCGCGCTGTCCGCGGAAGCAGACCTGGATCTGCTTGGCGCTATCGCCGACCTGACCGGCGGCGTTGCCCATGTGGCAGGGACAGCGGACGAGCTGAGCCGGATCTTCGCGGATACCCTTGGACAGGCGGTTCCGGCGAATGAGCTCCCGCTGGCCAATAACCGCTTTATGGTCGATAGCGAGGTGGAAGAGTTCACCGCGCTGATCTTCTCCGATACTCCGCCTGAGTCCCGCCAGTTGGCCCTGGTCGATCCCAATGGTAAGCGAAGCTCCGCCGGTAACACCGGTGTGGATTTCCGCTGGGCCCGGGAGCCTGGTTATGACCTGATTACGGTAACCTGGCCGAAGGCCGGAGAATGGCAGCTTGTTGGGACCCTGGGCGAAGGTAGCCGGGTCACGGTAGTCAGCGACCTGCAGTTGGAGGTGCGGCCAATTCCGCCCAGATTCGAGGCCGGCGAGGCGCCGGAACTCGAAGCCTTTTTCAGCGAGGCGGGTGAGCCCATTACCGATGAGGACTTCCTCAGTGTCATCACGGTCCGGCTGACGCTCACGGCTGAAGACGGACGTCAGGGCGCCCGGGTTCTCAATGAGGGTCAGCCACCGGCAGACGGCATCTACCGCGACAGCTTTGGCGGGCTCACGGGGCCTGGCCAGTATCAGCTTGAGCTGACCGCAGATGGCGGAACCTTTTCCCGAAAATTTCGGCAGACGCTTGCCGTACTGGCCCCTGAAGGCGGTGATCCGATCATCTCTGAGACCCTGCCGTCGCAGCCGGAGCCCGAGGTTGCTCCGGAGCCCGCCCCTGAGATTGAAAGCCCTATCGACCTGAGTCTCGTGGAAGAGCCCGCACCAACGACCGATGCGGCGGACACCGCCAGTGCTGAACCAACGGCTCCGTCCCGCTCTCTGTGGCTCTGGCTTGGCGCTGGTGTAGGCGTGGTGCTGTTGATGGTATTGGGGCTGGTCATGTGGCGGCGCCGGTCTCAGGCGGTAACTGTTGAACCCGAACCGGAGCCTCAATCGGCCACGGCTGAAGGCGATCCCGAAACGCCGGTCAGCGTTGCTCCGGCAACTGGCACTGAAGACGCCTTTACGGACGCTATCGACGTACCGCCGGGAGAAGACGAACAATCATCGGTGCTTTCGTTTGCTGACCCGTTTACGGATCCAGGTGCGGACCCGGTTGCGGATGAGAAAGTACAGAGTGACGAACCACCGGAGAGCCAGCCGGACGGGGCGGTCGGTGATCTGGAAAAGTCGCTGCCCCAGGAGGACAACAGCGACGAATTTGGTCTGGAAGATTTCGACCTTTCGGATCTCGATAACCTGCCGGACCTTGATACCGACCAGGCCTCTCAGGGCGATGACAGGGATGAGAGTATTGACGGACAGAAACGGCCTGGCAGGCGGGACAACAGGCGTGACTGACGGTTTCAGCCTCTGATGGCATCCGTACCGCTTATCAGAGACGAGTAAAAAACCTATACTCATTTCCCATTGATCACAGGCAGGGGATGGCAGACACCGGAAGCACGCTCGGAACTATCCTCTCGCTTCTACCTTAATGGCCTACTCAGAATGACAGGATTTACGAACAT
>CAZHAY010000006.1:13061-49527 GCA_964530545.1 uncultured Marinobacter sp. | reverse complement strand
GGGAATCACTTTCGGAACAGTCAGAAAGCCTGCTTTCGTTCCGAAAGTGATTCCCGGGGACCGAACGGTTGGTCGCCGGCGGCGGACCGAATGTCTACAGCAATTCGAGCGTTTCTCTGGCCCAGTCCAGCCAGTCTTCCTCGGCGGAAATGCCTTTACGAAGAACCTGGTGCTGTAGACACCGGGCCCGGGTTTTCGATTGCTGACTGAAGTCCCTGCCTTCAATGGCACGGTAAATCGCCAACCGCTCTTCATGCCAGCGGATCAGCCGCTCCAGCTCCTGGCGCACGCCAAGGGGGCCCATTACTGCCTCTGCCCGGAGCTTGACCATGAGTGCCTCGTTGCTCTCACCGGAGCTGCCAGGCTCTGCAACCCAACGCTGCAATTCCTCTCGCCCGGCGGGCAGGACGTGATAAACCTTGCGTTTGCGACCGCCATCCTCACCCTTCTCGTCCACCTCCAGCCAGCCCGAAGCGGCCATGCGCCGGAGCTCACGATAGATCTGCTGGTGAGTCGCCTGCCAGAAATAGCCGATGGACCGATCGAATCGGCGGGCGAGCTGGTATCCGGTGGAGGGTTTTTCCAGTAACGAAGTCAGTAAAGCGTGCTGTATGGACATGGCCGGATTCTATCCGCAAAGGGGGAGCCAGACCAGTAGCGGCCGGCCGAGCCTGAGCCTACGACTTTCGTCGAATAACCCCACCGGCCACAGAAAGGCGCAAAGTGGAACTCGCCCCCTTCTCCGCCCTGTCAGCCTGTGATCCAGTTACGTTTGAGTGCCAAATCGTGAAAGCGGACCCCTGGGGCGTAGACTAGAGTCCTGATTGAGCGGCCGAAGCCCGGCCTTAACCCCATGGACACTGTTACTTGTCATGACCTGCGCGTTATGTCGCGAACCGGTCAGTGCAGGAAAATCATGCCCCATAATAAAAACCTACCGGGCCAGTGCCAGAGAGCGCCCCGGTTACTGATTTGCAGTCGTCAGGTCATCTTCCTCGGCACCTGCTTCAGTCGTCAGGAAGTCTACCGGACGACCCAGGAGATGATGCTCGTCTGCCTCCACGGCAGGATGACCATACGGCCGGTACGTGGCGACCAGATATCGGCACGAACCTGCCTGGTTCCTGCGGGAACGCTGCTGGACCAGACCCGCATTGATACCCGGGAAGCGGTAATGGGGCTTTGCTTCCTGCCGCCGTTCTCCCAGGACTATCCCATGCTGGCGAGTCTGATGACGCCGCTGGAAGACGGTATTTTCCATCAGCACCCGGATGAGAAGGACATCATTCGCACCATGATCCATGTGCGAAACCAGCCGGCCATCGATGCTGCCGAGGGCCAGCGCCGGATCCACCAGGCGTTGATCCCCGCCCACCTGCGTCAACTGAGCTTCCGCGAATTTGATCCCCGGGTCCTTACGGTCGCGACCCGTATTCGCACTTCCCTGCAAGACCCGCCGACGCTGGCGGAGTTGGCCCGGGAAGTCCAGCTATCCGAGTCCCGCCTTGAGAAGCTGTTCAAGGAAGAGGCCGGCCTGCCCATCACCCAGTACCGGATACGCTATCGCGTCTTTATCAGCACCATCATTATGGCACTGGGATACTCCGTCACTGAGGCCGCCCTGCTGGCCGGATTTTCCAACTCTGCCCACCTGTCCCGCTCTTATCGCCAGATCAACGGTGTACCGCCCTCCTCCACGTTTCTCAGCGCACCCAACCTGGACCCGATCCTGGATGAGTCCGCCGTGCGCCTGGTTGACCAGCTACTGGAAGGCCAGGCTGTCACCTGATCCAGAGCAGTTAGCGACATGTCTGAAAAACTTCAAAAAATGACCCTTGGGAACGCTGCCGGGCATGGGTCACATCCTCACCTTTCCATTGGGTTACCTCTGGCTGAAATGTCGATCAACACTCATGTAAGCCAATGATCTGACAACTTTGTTCTGGCTGGACCAGGAATTAAAACGGGTACATAAACAGCCCGATACAGGCCGATTCTGTGAAGGTTCCGACATTCTTTGATTACCCGCCCCGGCCGCTATCAATCTATCCAAGCGACCTGCCCGGCTCACCCATTAAGGTCTCCCTCGTCCACTGGTTGGCCCAGGCCGACCCGCCCCTTCAGGAAGAACCGATTGGTCCGCACCAGCATCGGCACCAATAAAAAGCGAGGAAAGGAACATGACCGATATCTCCGAAACCCCCAGCCGTCTGACTGCCCGTTTCGTGCCCCTGCACCGTATCCACCTTCGGCAGGTTCGCGAAATGTACGATATTTTCAAGGCCCACTATGAACACACGGATATCGAAACCTTTGTCGCGGACCTGAGCCGGAAGGATGGCGCCATACTACTTACCGAATCCTGCACCGGGCGCATTGTCGGCTTTTCCTCCGTGGTAACACTGTCAGTGGGAGAGCGGGGTCAGGGCCGCGGCGTGTTCAGTGGCGACACTATCGTGGTGCCAGAGTACTGGGGCACCCGGGCCCTGCACTTCGCCTTTATGCGTTACATCATTCGTCAAAAATTGCGCAAGCCGTTGTCGCCCCTGTTCTGGCTGCTGATCAGCAAGGGTTACAAAACCTATCTGCTGATGGCCAACAATTTCGACCGTTACTACCCCGATCCAGACCAGCAGCACGAGGACCTGGAGCCTTTGGTGAAGTCCTATTGTGACGCCCTGTTTCCCGGTTACTACGATCCACATACCCGGGTGCTGGATTTCGGCGAATCCGCGCAACGACTGCGTCGGGGTGTCGCCGCCGTGTCCGACGAACTGGTCCGGGAAGTGCCCAAGGTGCGTTTCTTCCAGGAGCGCAATCCCACCTGGAACCGGGGCACCGAATTGCCCTGCATCGCACTCCTGTCCTGGGCAACGATCACCAAGGCCATCACCAAGTGGTGGTTCCAGTCATCCGTCCGCTCCCTGGGCCGGGTTGGTGGCCGCCTGAAAGCCCTGGGGGCACGATGACGGCGACGCGAACAGCCCACGGCATTCTTCAGCTGGCACTGGCCCCGGGCAACCGTCGTTTTCAGGCCAGCCAGAAGGAACTGGAGCGTATCCAGCGGGAACGGCTCGCCGGCATCCTGCGGCAGGTGAGTGCGGTTCGGGACCAGCACGCCCTCTGGCATGGCCGTTGGCGGTGGGAGGACTTTGCCAGGACGGAACCCGTTACTGACTACAGCCACTGGCGGGAAAAAGTCACCAATCAGATGAAAACGGGCCGGCTTCGTCTTGGCCAGTCACCGGTGCAACGCTACCAGCCTACCAGCGGTTCCAGCGCTGCCATCAAGTGGATCCCCTACACCCGCCAGTTCCTCCAGGAGCTGGACGGCGCCATCAGCCCCTGGTTCCATGACCTTTACCGGCAGTTCCCCGGTACCAGCCGCGGACGTCAGTACTGGTCCCTGTCCTGGCTGCCGTCGTCCATGCGCCAGCAGGGCGATCATCAGCTGAATAACGACAGTCAGCTGCTAAGCTTCGGCAAACGCCTGCTTATGGGCCGCACCCAGGCCGTGCCGGAGGCTGTGGCACTCGCACCAACCTCGGAAGATGCCATGTTCGCCACAGCAGCCTGGCTGGCGGCAACCGATGACCTGGTAACGATCTCGGTCTGGAGCCCCACGTTTGCGTTGGGGTTACTGGAAAACCTCGGTCATTGGCGGGAAGAGCTGGCCACGGTTCTGAAAACCGGCTCATGGGGTCCGCGAAAGTCCGCCCTGGATCTGCTGGATGCGCCCGTTAACGCCCACGCTGCGGGTTTATTATCCGCCTGGAATGGCATCAGCGACCCGGCTTTCTTCCGTGAGCTCTGGCCACAACTGGCCCTGCTCAGTGCCTGGGATACAGCCTCGGCCAGCCCCTGGGCCAATGAGCTGAGGCGGGCCTTGCCCCACGCCGGTTTTCAGGGCAAGGGGCTGTGGGCAACCGAGGGTGTCGTCACCATTCCCTGGCAAGGGCAGCATGTGCTGGCTGCCCGGTCTCATTTCTATGAGTTTGAAGACCCGGCAACCGGCCAGATCTATCCGGCCTGGGCCCTGCAGCCGGGACAGCGGGTGTCGCCGTTGCTGACGACCGGTTCGGGGCTTTTGAGATACCGCCTGGGCGACCTGGTGCAGGTTACCGGCCATATGGGATCGCTGCCCTGTCTCAGCTTTGTGGGCCGGGCCAATACGGTAGACCTGGTGGGCGAGAAGACCGATGCGGTAGTGGTCCAGCAGTGGCTGGACCAGACACCATGGCCGGCGCCGGCTCAGCCCGTGACCGTCCTGGGAGCAGCCAACAGCGGACGCCGGCCGGGCTATGTGCTGATTGTCAATCTTCCGGACGGAAGCCCCGGGGATGACTGGGAAAGCCAGGCAAAGCAGTGGGCAGAGGCCCTTGAAGCCACCCTCTGTAAACACTTCCATTACCGGCTGGCCCGGGACCTGGATCAGCTGGATCCGGTGCGCTGTGTCTGCCAGCCGGGAGCTTACCGGCATTACCTCGCCGCCTGTCAGGCACGGGGGATGATCGCCGGCGACATCAAGGTAGAGTCGCTGAAACACTGGCCCGACGCGTTGCCGCCATTCGCCAGACCAACCGTTTCCGCTCGCCAGGAGGCACTTAATGAAGCTTGAAGTAGCTCGAGCTACCGAAGCCGATAATGGTCAGATCCTGTCACTGCTGTCCAGCACACCCCAGCCCGGAGCCATCAGCCTCAGCTTTGAACGGTCACCGAACTATTTCCACGGTGCTGCCGTTACGACCGAGCGGCCGGATGTGTATGTCTTACGAACGCCGGGCTCTGACTCCCAAAGCACGATGGGGCTCTTCAATATCGGCACCCGGCGCTTATTCATCAACGGCGAATTACAGACCGTGCGCTACCTGCACGATTTGCGGCTGGCTCATGGGGTGCGGGGAACCCGGGCACTCGGCCTGGCTTTCGAGACCACCCGCAAGCTGATGGGTGATGATGAGCTGTTCCAGGCAGTGGTACTGGAAGATAACCAGTCATTCCTGGCCACCATGATGCGTCCCCGGCGGATGATGCCAGACATGACGGCCAGGGGCAGTATCGAGACCAGCCTGATCCATGGCCGGCCGGTGCGCAAGCTGGATGCTCCCTCGGTCGAGATCCGCCCGGCTACCGTTGCCGACATTCCCGCCATGCAGGCGCTGCTTGATGAGGAAGGCCCCCTGCGGCAGTATTTCCATTACCATGATCTCAGCCAGCTGGGGGACGCCCAGCCCTGGTACCGGGGCCTGTCGATCAGTGATTATTATCTGATCTTCGAGGACTCAGAACTGGCAGGTCTGGCCGGAACCTGGGACCAGAAGTCGTTCAGGCAAACCCGGGTGGCATCCTACAGTTCGTCCGTCAGACTCGGGCGGCCGCTGTATAACGCCTGGGCTCGTGTCACCCGGGGCATGCCGTTGCCGCCCACAGGCCGCTGTCTCAGCTACCTGACCCTGCACTCCGTTGTGATCCGCAACCACAACGTGCATCTGTTCAGAATGCTGGTCAACGCGCTGCTTCGGGGACCCGCCCGGCATTACGATGCCATTGCCTGTGGATTCTTCACCTCAGACCCGGTCAGCCATGGAGCCCGGGCGTTTGCCCGGCGTACTCTGCTGAGCCATCACTTCGTGGGCACCTGGAGCCGGGAAAAGAAACCCTGGATCGACCCGCTCCTGGTTCCCCACGCAGATATCGCCCGCCTCTGATCTTTGACCAGCCCGGCGGGATTACCGCCGGGATTTTCTCTGATGACACAGCCCTCGCCGGCAAGCCGTTTTATGCCAGACTCTGCTCGCCCATACCGTCACTGGCCCCGGCCTCCCAGCTCGCCCGCAACACGTCGTTCTGATAAGGATTCGCAGGCGTACCAGACCCTGCCGCCTGCAATCCGACCTGGTAGGCCTGCTCAACCGAATCGCTTTCCGAGACGGGCTGGCGGCGGGCGCGCAGACGCCGAACCGTCCGCACCACATCCTCTGCCGCCATCATCAGGGCCGGCACCATGAAAATCGTGGTGATACTGGCAAACAGTACGCCGAAGCCCAGCGATATTGCCATGGGTACCAGGAACGCTGCCTGCGGGCTGGTTTCAAATGCCAGCGGCGCCACCGCCAGAGCGGTGGTCAGGGTCGTCAGCATGATCGGACGAATTCGTCCGGCAAGCGCTTCGAGCAGGCTCTCCCGAAGTGTGTCGTAGCGGTTCTGAAGGTAATTGACACGGTCGATCAACACCAGGTTATCGTTGATCACGACGCCACTGACCGCAACAACACCGATGATCGACCACAGCGTGAGCTCTACCCCCAGCAGTAGGTGTCCGAACAGAGCCCCCACCATGCCGAAAGGGACAGCCAGCAGGATCAGCACCGGCTGCCAGTAGCGACCAAACATCATGGTGAGCACAAAAAACATAGCCAGCAAAGCGGCGCCGTAGCCCAGTGCCAGATGATCCACGAAGCTGGCGATACTGATCGGCTTACCCGCCACGGACCACCTTGCGCCCGGCCATTGGTCTGCCATGGTTTTCAGGAAACCGGCCTGTAAAAATGCCATCACCCGCCCGGGAGACGTCAGCTGGGTGTCCACATAGGCCGTAACCGGCGCGCTACGATTGCGGTCATAATGCTGAATCAGCGCCGGGCGCTCCCGGCGTTCCGGTGTTGCCAGCGCAATCAGCGGTGCGATGGAGCCATCCGTCAACTGTATCGGTAGCTGCTCCAGCTGGGCCAGACTGTTGCTCTGATCGGCGGGAAGCCGCAGAACAACCGGCACATCGTGGTCACCCTGGGCTAACTGATCCACCACCAAGCCCTGAAACGCTGCCTGTACCTGGGCACCCAGATCCTTCTCTGTCAGTCCGCCCAGACGAGCGCCCGGCTTTATCTTGAGGTGAATTTCCGAAAATCGCGAGCTCATGCCATTAGTGATTTCGTGAACGCCGTCAATCTCCCGCAGGGACTGGGTCAGTGCCAGGGCCATGGCTTCCAGCTGATCGAGATCCGGGTGGTAAAGGTTGATATGCAGATCCGGAAGCACCCGATTGAGGGTGGAATGAAAACGCATGGACAGCGCATCCGTCATTTCCGGCTGCAACTGCCGCCAGCGTTCCGAGGCTTGTGCTGGCGTGACCGGCAACTCCCCGGCGGCCATGGCCACCGTCACCCGTGCGCGGAGGTAAGCGCCCGGGTCGTGGGCCGTGGAATGATTATTCCGACGCCCCTGCTCGGCATAGATATCCTCGATTATGGCCTGCCCAGACTCCTCCTGAAGGCTTGTCCGCAGCTGCTGGGCTGACGCCTGCAGGGTTTCAGTCGCTTTCAACACCCGTTCGCTGCTGGTTCCGGCCGGGAACTCAACGTCGACCATGATCTTGTTACCGGCAACCTGGGACTGAAAGGTAATGCTCAGCCAGCCGCTGTGCAGCAGGGCAAAGCAGATGCAGAACAGTGAGAGGAACGCCAGCAGCAGGGCGACGCGGGCATGTAAGGCTGCATCTATAAACGGCACGAAGCGCTGCCGGATCAGGCCGTCAAACCAGGCGTTGACCTTGGTGCTTAACTTGTCCGCCAAAGCGGAGCCCGCCAGTGTATGAGCCAGATGGGGCGGCAGAATCCACAGGCACTCCACCAACGAAAACATCAGTACGGTAATGGCAATCACCGGCACTACCCGCATCAGGTCTCCTTCCGGACCAGGCAGGAACAGCATAGGCATAAAGCCGATAGCCGTTGTCACCACCGCGACGACAATCGGCAGCGCAACGCGCCTCACCCCCATGAGTACCGCTTCGATATCGCGGCCTGATCGCCGGGCCTCATTATCAACGCTTTCACCAACGATGATGGCATCGTCCACGACAATGCCCAGCACCAGAATGAACGCGAACAGGGAAATCGTGTTGAAAGAATAACCGGTCAGCGGCAGGATGATGCACGCGCCTATCATGGCCACCGGTATGCCAAAGCCTACCCAGGCCGAAAGCCGCCAGCCGAAGAATAGAGTCAGCGATGCGAACAGCATGATCAGCCCCTGCAGGGCGTTTTTCCACAGCAGTTCTGACCGGTCCCGGTACTGGCGGGAATCGTCTGTCCAGAAAGTCAGCTCCATGCCGTCTGGCAGATGAACCGTATCAACAAACTGATGCACCGCTTCTGCCGTTTCGACCACATCCTGGTCACCGATGCGGTAGATATCCAGCGCTACCGCTGAGCGGCCATTGAACCACGCAGCCATCGCGTCCCTGCTGAAGCCGTCCCGCACGAAAGCGATGTCGCCCAGCAATAGCTCTTCGCCATCGTCACTCTGGCGTACCGGCACACCCTGATAGTCGGCCGGGCGAACGACAGTATCCCCCGCCAGAATCAGCGCATTGGCCTCTGCGCCCCGCAAGGTGCCCCCGTCCGCCCTGCCCAGATTGTGCCGCAGGGCGTCAGCAATTCCGGTTAACGTGAGATCATAGCGATGTAAATTCTGCCGGCTGATCTCCAGCGACACTTCCCGGCCGGGCAGGCCTTCCAGATCCACTTCCATAATAGAAGGCTGGTCAAGCAGCTGATTACGCAGCTGCCACGCAACCTGATGAAGCGCGCGGGGTTCGGCATCGGCCACGACCAGCAAACGGGCCACCCGGTTCCGGAACACCGCCTCTTCCACCACCGGCTTGCTTGCATCCGGCGGCAGATTGGTCAGACCCTCGACCCGGGCAGCCATTAGGTCGCGCACTTCAGACGACACATAGCCTTCCTTCACATCAACTGTGATTGAACAGAGCCCTTCCCGGGATTCACTACGGATGTGGGTAATGCCTTCAATGGTGTAGAGCGCGGTCTCAATCGGAGCGCACAGGGTCTGCTCGACAATTTCGGGCGAGCCGGCGGGGAGTTGTGCAACCACGCCTATGCGGTCCAGAGGCAGGTTAGGGAGGGTTTCCTGCCGGGTCTGGGGAATCGCCAGTAAGCCTCCGGCCAGCATGAGTACGGCCAGCAGGTTGGCTACAGCCGGGTTGCGGGTAAACCATTCGACAGTTTTGAACATCAGACGTCCCTGACAATCTGGCCGGACACAACACCGACAGGCGCCGGTGCCGGTTCGCCGCGGACGCGGATCTCAGAGCCTTCCAGGAGATGGTCGATTCCGCGCACCAGCACCCGCTGGCCGGTCTCGAGCCCGCCGGTAACATAGGCGTGCTCATCGTCCTGATAGGTCAGCTCCACTTGGTGACGGTGAATCCGGTTGGCTTCACCGACCACCCAGACTTCGTTCTGGTCGACCAGGGAAGACCGTGGAATGCGGGCCACCTTCGGAATCGTGCGCCCCTCAATGCCCGCTTCCAGATAGACCCGGGGCTCCAGCGGTATCGCTCCGGATTCGGGGTCCACCTCTGCAATCAGCCAGGTCATCTGATTGCTGCTGACACCACTTTCGCGGCGGGTGATCACGCCGTCCCAGCGGCGCTCACGGCCTCCGAAACGACCGGTCAGCACCACCGGCACGGCTAGCTCAGCGTCCGCGGAATCAGCAATAACGGCCATCAGGTCCAGCCAGTCGTTGCGTACTGGCAGACGGACTTCCATACGACGGGAGCTGAACAGTTCACCGAGGGACTCTCCCGCACCGATCATCTGCCCGACCGTTACCCGGATCTGCTCCAGGCGTCCGCTGAACGGAGCCCGGAGGGTCGCGCGGTCACGATCACTGACGGCCTGCGCCAACGCAGCCCGGGCCAGCTGTACACGGGCCTTTGCTTCACGAAGCTGGGGGACATTCAGGGCAAACTCGGTCGCGTTCTGGCCCGGGCGACGACGGGCCATGGTCGCATTTGCCTCCGCCTGCTCCAGGTGAAGCCGGGCTGCCTCAAGCTCATGACGCCGCTGGGCAACCTCCAGCTCAAAGGGTTCCGGGTCGAGTCTCACCAGCACGTCGCCGGCCTCAACCCAGGCGCCGCTGGCCATGCTCTCCGTCACTTCGATAACCTCACCGCCTGCCCTGAAACTCAGGTGGATGCGGTCACGGGCGCGGGCCGTGCCCTGGCTTTTCAACACCAGTGTGGCGGGGGCCAGCTCCACGGTGTGCACGGCCAGCTCCGGCGGCACCAGTGGTGGCGCATGGGTTACGGTATCGGGTGCATTCTGATAGATAAACATCAGAGCCAGCACCAGCAGGGCCAATACCCAGGCTGACGCATAGCGGGGATCGGTCACCCAGCGGGCAAAAAAGGCTTTGACCGGTTTCATTGCTGCGCCTCACTCCTCCATGAGAGAACGGCCCGCGAATTCCAGATAGGCCATAAATTAACCGGCCACACGATAACAGGCCAGCTCCGCAGCCATCACCTGCCCCATGCCCGAAGTGCGGACCGGTTCGCCCTAAAATCTCTGTTAGGTAATCGCACCCATGTGTCGCACTTCACGCCTGTACGAGAAAGCGGCATCGATTTTGAGATGCAGGTCATGCCCGCGATACCCGCGGATTAACCATATCGTGACCATCTGGTAACGACTTCGACCCACTGCCAGACACTGAGATGGCGTCCACAACGCGGGCCGTTCTCCCGTGATAAAACACCGGCCGACGTTCTGCGGTTGCGGACCGTCCTCTCCCGGTATGCCCTGCCGTTCGGACCGGAAACCCATCAAAAGGAGGTGAACCATGCCCAGCGTTTTACGAACACTGGTTTCCAGGGGATTCTTGTATTTCTTTATCATTCTTGCGGTTGTTGCGATTGCCGCCTTCGACTATGACAGCAGCCGGCTGTTCCTGTGGTTCCTGCTGCCCTATTACGCCCTCGGACTGCTACTGCAATTCGTCATGCCGAAACATCAGCGACCGCTGGAATCCAACGAACTGGCGACGGATCTTGTATCCAATGTATTCATGTTCATGCTCAGCAGCGTACAGAACCTTATGGTGACACTGCTGTTCGGGCTCGCATCCGCCAGCCTGCTCATCCATTTTGGGCTGATGGATCCGGCCTTCGGCTTGTCGAATCTGCCCATATGGGCTCAGGTGATCTGCGGGTTGCTGATCTTTGATTTCATGTTTTACACCACCCACCGTCTGGCTCATACCGTGCCATTCCTGTGGAAACTCCACTCCGTACATCACAGTGCACATCGGGTAACACTGATGAATGCCTACCGTGTCCACCCGCTGGATGTGGTGGTACGCCGGTTCATTCCGGTGTTCGTGCTGCTGCAATCCGGCATCAGTCAGGAAGGTTTTGTGGCGGTCGCGGTGATCGGTAGCGTACTTGCAACGATCACCCATCTGAACGTTGATCTTCGCCATGGCGCGCTGAACTATCTGATTGGCACGAACGAGGTACACCGCTGGCACCATTCCACCCGTTACCGGGAAGCGAAAAATTTCGGCGGCATCATGATCTGGGATCATCTGTTTGGCACATTTTATCTGCCCAAAGACCGCGACATGCCGGATCGCATCGGGCTGTCTCATGAGGCAGACTACCCGGTCCACCACTACTGGCAACAGCTGCTGTATCCCTTCCGGCGGCGCAAGTCTGGCAGGGCGCAGTCAGCCCGGACCACGGCCACCAGCGGTACGGTTGAGCCAGCCGTCACCAAGTGACCATGTGCGCCACCTCTTCAATCGGAGAGGTGGCGCACTGGCCATCAAAGCGGGCCGAACAGTGCCTGGAAGGCTCGCCGGTCCCGGCGCCCCAGGATCAGGTGCAGGTCAACGCTGTTATCCCCACCAGCCGTGGGCACAATCTTGACCATGCGAAACGGCGTCGCAACCGGCGTATACCAACTCGGCTGTCCACTGCCGAAGTCGGCGTCATATACAGGCAGTGCACAGTAATTGTTCTGCATGAATCCACCATCAAGACTCCGCCTGACCGAGCGGGGCAGTAACTGTCCAATGGCCTGCTCATGGCGCGCCCGCTCCATGAAGCCCAGATAACCCTGCCAGTCTTCTGTGCCGGGGCGATCGTCCGGCTGTCGTAGCTTTCGCGCCAGACCAGCCACACTTAGACCTGCGAGCTCAGCGGCGCCAAATTCCCGCTCCTCCTGTCCGATAGCATTCCCGAACAGGCGCCTGGGGATTTCCAGGCTTCGCTTGAAGCGGAAGTCCACCACCAGGCCAACGCAGAGGTCTTTCCGATACCGCCGTACCTGCGCCATGGTCTTCAGGCAGCGGGCGGTAATCAGATCCACATCGCTGACTACCGGCCCATCCGGGAACTCCTGCTCGTAAGCCGAGCGCAAACTGTCCAGATAATCGCCGGGCAAGCGGAAAACCTGCAAACGGTTACCCGCTGCCTGAACCGCCAGTTGGCCATAGAGCCACCAACGCCGTGCGAATGACAGCCGCTGAACGTCCTGGCGACGATAGGCCTGGCGCTGAAACTCCTGACTTTTGCTGAGCAGGAACTTGCGCTCAGTGACAGGTTCCGGGGCACCCTCCCCCCGGGCCAGCCGGGCCCAGTCCTGAATCAGCATCCAGATGCTGCTGCCGTCAATAAGGCAATGGGTAGGCGCCATGGTGCAGATAGCGCCTCCGTCCGAGTAGCGATACACCCGTATGCTGAGTAGCGGCGTGTTGGCGCGATAAGCTGTCCAGGGCCAGACAGGCTGGTAGTAGCGCCGGATGAACCGCTGATCCGGATAGTCAGGTCCATAGGCCGGCATGGGACCATCCACATCATAGATACTGAAAGGCACGCCGGAGTCGTCGGCATCAATAAACGGATGGCCCGCAGCATCCCTGCGCAATCGTCCTGCCGCCAGGGGATACGTTTTCAGCAACTCTGCCAGGGCCTGGATCATGGCGTCCGCATCCAGTCCGTTGGGGTAGGTATAGAACACCGGCACAGTCACCATGCCGCTGAACAGGTCGGGGCCTGTGAGGTACTGTGCCGGTGCCTGTATTCCGGCCCGGATCGTCTGGCTGGAAACCAGCCTGGTTCGATGTCTGTCCATAGTCCTGTGCTTCTCATCCTGAGTTATTTGCAGGCCGATGCCCGGTGTGATCCTGCCATTGCCGTCCGACGGCCGAGTATAGAAAGCGGACCATGGGTCGCAATGAGCTTGCACCGTTTCTGGGAGCATCTTGGCATCCCGGGATATACGAACAATTGGTAATGCTGTGATGGGAACCAGACCACGGATGCCGGGCCCGGTCACTGGTGCAATACCTGCCCCCTCACTACCGACCGCCGGCCAGAGCCCGGCCAGGAAGCCCGCATGGATACCATGGCAGCCGTAAAGCTTATTTCGCCCACGCTGCTGTTTGCGCTGACCCTGGGCATGGGCATGACGCTCCGCACTACCGATATTCGCCAGTTGTTTCAGAGCCCCCGCGCATTGGCGATCGGCCTGTTCAGCCAGATGGTTCTGCTGCCGGTAACCGGGCTGGTGCTGGTCACCGTGGTACCGGTATCGCCTCAGATAGCCGTCGGGGTGCTCCTGTTGACGTTCTGCCCAGGGGGGGCAGGCTCAAACATCTCAACCATGCTTGCCAGAGGTGACGTCGCGCTCTCCATCAGCCTGACGTTGCTCAGCGGCTGCCTGATCGTGATAACGCTGCCCCTGCTAACCCATGCGGCAATGTCGTTTTATCTGGGCGAAGGCCTCAGGCAGGCATTGCCACTCGGAGATACCATTATGCGGCTGTTCGGACTGGTGCTGGTTCCGGTCGTGCTCGGCATTCTGGTGCGACGACAATGGCCCGCCTTTGCCCTCAGAATGGAACCGCGCATCCGGATCGCAGGGTTTGTTCTGCTGGGCGCGATGATCGTTGGTGTACTGGCTGGCGAATACGAAACCTTCGTCACTTACAGTGTCGAAGCAGGTACCGTGGTGACGCTCCTGTGTGGCACAGCCATGGCACTGGGTTGGTTCGGTGCACGCCTGTTCAGGCTCAACCGTGCACAGAGCACCAGCATCGTCATCGAAGTCGGCATACAGAATACGCTACTGGTACTGGTGATCGCGGGGCTGCTGGAGCACTCCTGGCTTGCCATACCGGCCATGGTTTACGTGGTGGTCAGCTCCGTACTGGTACTGGTCGTAATCGCCTGGGCCAACCTGAGCCGGCCGCAGTCCGCACCGGTACTGGCTCAGACTGAACACTCCGAAAGCTGAACATGCGGTAGTGTGCAGATAGGGTTTCGGGCTGCTATCGTAATTCCCACAGACACGATGGAGCCTGCCTTGACTAACCCGACAGAACACTGGAGCAGCCTTGGCCCCGCAGATGCCATCAGGCTGCAAAAGCAAATGGCCGAAAAAGTCATTCTCCAGGATGACCTCCCGGAGATCCGGACCGTGGCCGGCGTGGACGTTGGCTTCGAAGACCGGAACACCGCCCGTGCGGCGGTTGTCGTGCTGCGCCTGTCGGACCTGGAGCCGGTGGATTACGCCGTGTCACGCCTGCCCGTAGCCATGCCTTATATTCCGGGCCTGTTGTCGTTCCGGGAGTGCCCGGTCATTCTCGAAGCGTTGAGCCTCCTGACCGTTCAACCGGATCTGTTGCTGTGCGATGGGCAGGGGATCGCCCACCCCAGACGCCTGGGCGTCGCGTCCCATACGGGCATTCTCACGGGTCTGCCCGCCATCGGCGTGGGTAAAAGCCGGCTGACTGGAAAACACGACCCGGTGCCGGATGAAAAAGGTGCCTGGGTCCCGCTGACAGACAAGGGCGAGACCATTGGTGCGGTACTACGCACCCGGCCCGGCGTAAAGCCCCTCTACATTTCCCCGGGTCATCGCATCAGCCTGGCTACCAGCCTCGAGTATGTCATGGCCTGCGTTACGCGTTACCGTTTGCCGGAAACGACCCGGTGGGCGGATGGGGTGGCTTCCGCCCGGGGGCAGCGCTGGCTGGACCGCCTCAAAACCCTGTCTGCCTCAGACTGAACTACGGTCAGCGCATCACCCCGCGACTGTAAAACTGATTAACCTTTGGACATTTCGTCGGAAAATACGTGACACAACCCGCCCTAGGTATCGGAAAATCGTAGCCTCGAGTCAAAAAGTATGATCACAATGTGACCGAGTTCCGTTACGGTGCCAATCTGTGAAAGCCCTTCCTGTTACGGCGCACTACTGTGAAACCCGAGGTCGCGACCCTCTTTTCAACAATTCACAACAATGCACTGAAACAGGAACAACAACATGTTTAAAAAGTCAGTCAACAACCCTCTGCGGTCCGTTCTGGCCGCGGCGTCGTTGCTCGTATCGGCTTCCGTTTTTGCGGCCGGTGGTGGCGGTTCAGGTGGCGATAATGGCTGTACCAGCGATTGCGGTTTTGAGCGTGGCCCCGATCCGACGGTATCCTTTCTGGAAGCCTCCAGTGGCCCGTTCAGTGTTCGTACCGAACGTGTCTCCGGCCTGGTCAGCGGGTTCGGTGGCGGTACCATTCATTACCCCACTGGCACATCAGGCACCATGGCGGCGGTTGTGGTGATCCCAGGGTTCGTCTCTGCCGAGTCTTCCATTGAGTGGTGGGGGCCAAAACTCGCGTCCCATGGGTTTGTGGTCATGACCATCGATACCAACAGCGGGTTCGATCAGCCACCCAGCCGGGCCACCCAGATCAACAACGCACTGGACTACCTGATCGATCAGAACGACAGCCGTACCAGCCCGGTTAACGGCATGATTGATACCACTCGCCTTGGTGTAATTGGCTGGTCCATGGGCGGTGGCGGCACGCTGCGGGTCGCGTCGGAAGGACGCATCAAGGCGGCCATCCCTTTGGCGCCCTGGGATACCTCCTCGCGCCGGTTCCGGGATATCCAGACACCGACCCTGATCTTCGCCTGCGGAAGCGACGTGATTGCGCCGGTACGCAGCCATGCGGATCCGTTCTATGACGCGATTCCGTCTTCCACCGCCAAGGCTTATGTGGAGATCCGGCGCGGCAGCCACTACTGCGGTAACGGCGGCAACAGCTACAACGATGTGCTCAGCCGGTTCGGTGTCTCCTGGATGAAGCTGCACCTGGACCAGGACCAGCGCTACAACCAGTTTCTATGTGGTCCTGACCACGAAAGTGACCGGGATATTTCCGAGTACCGGGGTACCTGTCCGTACTGATTGACGACCAATAAGAAAAGCCCAGGCGTTAACTGGAACGCCTCAGGTCATTGGGGCCATGCCATGCATGGCCCCTTTTTACCCCGACAGTTTCACCGGACGTCAGGCACGGCTGCTAAACTTGCGCTCTTCGACGTTGATCCGGATGCGGTCGCCAGTCGCAATGTGCTCCGGCACCTGAACCACCAGCCCCGTGGTCAACCGGGCCGGTTTGGTACGGGCGGTGGCAGATCCGCCCTTCACCGATGGGTCAGTCTCCTCGATCGTAAGGTCAACGGTAGGTGGAAGAGCGAGCGCCACCGGTGCGTCGTCCACCAGAAGTACCATCACCCCCTGGGTTTCTTCAGTGATAAACAGCAGCTCATCGGCGATGGCTTCCCGGTTCAGGCTGTACTGGGTGTAGTCTTCCGAATCCATGAACACGTATTCTTCACCGTCCGCGTAGGAGAAGGTCGCCGGTCGCCGGACCAGATCCGCCAGCGTGAGCATGTCTGAATCCTTGAAGCTCTCGTCCAGCTTGGCTCCGGTCACCACGTCGTACAGGCGCATGCGATACAGACTGCCACCCGCCCGCCCCTGGGGTACAGAACGCTCAATGTCCTTTACAAACCACACGCTGCCTTCGTACACGATGGCCTGATTCTTCCTGATTTCACTTGCTTTCGGCATGGCATCTCACCTTCATAATGGGTTCCGGATAGCTGTATATCATGACTGATCGCAAAGCCATAGCCGGCCGCTGCCGCCGCCGAGCTGCTATCTGGTGCACCGTTTTTTTCTACATGTCGAAATGCTTTTCGACTGTCCCACTTAGAGAGTCAAACTGACCTTTTTCTTGATAAGTCTCAGTCAAACAGTGACTTAAAAAGCAACAGACACCTCAATCTCTGGCTGACCCCGGGAATTGGCACATCAGGTTCTATTCCCGCCTACTGATACCGTCAGAAAATTTTGCGCCGCTTCCAGCTCCACACGACGTAACGCATTGTATCAAAGACATAATTTTTTTCGGCACGATAATCGCACTCTGTTAATCACGTGTCCTGATTACCCCGTCAGGGCACCGACCCCCCTGTACACCGGGATGGTAGGGAAGCCAAGGACCTCGCAATGAGACACCTGGTGGTGAAAATAACGTAGGACTTAGTGCTCATTAACTGGAGAACAACTATGAACAGGAAACTCCTCGCCGCAGCCATTGCCCTGACTGCGTGGACAGGTTCAGCCAGCGCTATCGTTGTTAGCGACAGCACAGGTAACGCTCTGCAGAACAATCTGAATAAAGCCACCGTAGGCGGCAACTCATCCATTGACGTGAACGCCGACCAGATTGCTGACGGCCTCGACAGCTACTGGGAAATTGTGGGCGGAAGCGGAAGCACCACCACGCTGGTATTGGAATTGGCCAGTAAGCGCGATGTCAACACGTTCGGCATCTATGACAGAAACGACACCAGTAACTACGTGCAGCTGTTTGCCGGTTCAGACGTCGCTTCAGCTCAGCGGACGCTCACCATTGATGCCGGCGGCGCCGTGTTTATCGACGGCGTGGATCAGGGCGTCAGCCTCAGTACCGGCCAGTTCGGCTTCTACCTGGCTCGTCCGGGCGTACAGTTTTATTCCGACAGCACGCTGAACCCCGGTGGTACAGACCAGATGGCGGCGTACCGCGGTACTGGCGTGGATACGCTGGACCTCGCCGGCCTCGGCCAGTTCCTCTGGACGGATGATCAGTACATCATTGCCTGGGAAGACATGCCTTACGGTCGATCCGATAAGGACGTTAACGACCTCGTGGTATTGATTGATGGTGTGGTCAACGTGCCCGAGCCCGGTACCCTGGCGCTGCTTGGCCTGGGCCTGGCAGGTCTGGGAGCGGCCCGTCGTCGTAAAGCCTGATCGGGAATCTGAACAGGCATGAAAACAGAAAGCCATAGGCTAACGCCTATGGCTTTTCTGATTTATCCGTATGGTCGCCATTGAACCGGCCTCTCAGGCTATGGTCAGACGATCACCAGGTTGTCGCGGTGGATCATCTCTTCATCTGAAACATAACCCAGCACATCCGCAATCCGGTCGCTGGGCCGCCCGGCGATGGCCCGGGCTTCATCGGCGTCATAATTGATCAGCCCGCGAGCCACCTCTCGTCCGGCCTGGTCCACACAGGACACCATTTCGCCTCTCCGGAATTGCCCACTGACGCTCTTAACCCCCACCGGCAACAGACTGCGCCCCCCCTGACAGAGCACCTGTACCGCGCCCTCATCGATCATGATCTGGCCCCGGGTCTGCAGATGGCTGGCCAGCCACTGCTTGCGGGCCGCCATACGGCCCTGCTGGGGCAGCAACAGCGTACCCGCCGACTCACCCGCCCGCAGCCGCGAAATAACCCCGGGCAGGCGGCCGCCTACGATCACGGTAAAGGCACCGGAGCGAGCCGCCAGTCGGGCCGCCCGCAGTTTGGTCTGCATGCCACCCCGCCCAAGGGCGCCGGCACCTCCCCCCGCCATCACGTCCAGTTCGGGGTCGCTGGCCTGGCGCTCGCTGATCAGCCTGGCGTTGGGGTTCTTGCGGGGATCCTCGTCGAACAGGCCCTCCTGATCGGTGAGAATGATCAGCCCGTCGGCCTCAATCAGATTGGTGACTAACGCCCCCAGGGTGTCGTTGTCTCCAAACCGGATCTCGTCGGTAGCAACGGTGTCGTTCTCGTTGACGATAGGCACCACCCCCAGGTCCAGAAGTGTGCGCAGGGTGCTCCGGGCATTGAGGTAACGCCTGCGGTCTGACAGGTCATCATGGGTAAGAAGAACCTGTGCGGCGTGGCGGTCATGACGCCGGAACTGGGCTTCCCAGGTCTGTACCAGCCCCATCTGCCCCACGGCAGCGGCCGCCTGCAGCTCGTGCAGATGTTCCGGACGGCGCCGCCAGCCCAGTCGGCTCATGCCCTCGGCCACGGAACCGGACGAAACCACGACAATCTCAACACCTTCGCGGATCAGCTCCGCAATCTGGTCGACCCAGCCGGCAAGGGCAGGCACATCCAGGCCACTGCCATCATTGGTGAGCAGTGCACTGCCTATCTTGATCACCAGCCGCCGGGCGCGGCGCACCTGCACTCGTTCTGTCATGATTCTGCGTGGCGTTCCTGATCTGCTACTTATTCCGGGGCGTAAACCACTTCGACATCGTAATCATCATCGTCGTCGAAGTCATCGTCGTCATTTTGGCGGGCGGCCCGCCGTGCCTCTTTCTCCTGCTGGATGCCAGCGCGGGCTTCGTCATCCATCTGCCGCTGGCGCTGGGTTTCGCGTTCAGCCAGCTCCGGGTCTTCAGCCTCCTCACGGGCGCGCTCTTCAATCCAGCGCATCACCGCCTGTGAGAGCTCAACGGTGCCTTCGCCGCTAATGGCCGAAATCCGGAATACCGGCCCCTGCCAATCCAGCTCATCCACAATGGCCTGACAATGCGCTTCACGCTCGTCCTCAGGCACCATGTCAACTTTGTTCAGCACCAGCCACCGGTCGCGGGTCGCCAGGGTTTCACTGAATTTCTCCAGCTCATGCCCAATGGTGCGAACCGCCTGCGCGGGTGACGAGTCGTCATAGGGTGCGACATCCACCAGGTGCAGCAGCAGCCGGGTTCGTACCAGATGCTTCAGGAACCGGATGCCCAGGCCAGCACCTTCGGCGGCGCCTTCAATCAACCCGGGTATATCCGCGATAACGAAACTCTGATGGGCCTGAACCTTGACCACCCCGAGATTCGGGACCAGCGTGGTGAACGGGTAATCGGCAACCTTGGGCTTGGCCGCCGAAACCGAGCGGATAAACGTGGACTTGCCGGCATTGGGCAACCCCAGCAAACCGACGTCGGCCAGTACTTTCAGCTCCAGACGCAGGTTCCGGGCTTCCCCCTCCGAACCCTTGGTCGTCTGTCGCGGTGCGCGGTTAACCGAGGATTTGAACCGGGTATTCCCCAGCCCATGAAAACCGCCCTGGGCGACCTTGAGCCGTTGGCCGGCATGGGTCAGATCCCCCAGGATTTCGTCGGTATCCATATCGATCACTGTGGTGCCGACGGGTACCGGCAGCACCAGATCATCTCCCTTGATGCCGGTGCAATTGCGCCCTGATCCAGGCTGACCATTCTGCGCCTTGTGCTTGCGCTGGAAGCGGTAGTCAATCAGCGTATTCAGGGAGTCATCGGCTTCCAGGTAAACCGAACCACCATCACCACCGTCGCCACCGTCCGGGCCGCCCCGGGGGACAAATTTTTCACGCCGGAAGCTCAGGCAGCCATGGCCGCCCTTGCCCGCTTCAACAATAATGGTGGCTTCGTCTACAAATTTCATGAATCAACCTTCGCGCTGTGCGCATAAACAAAAAAACCCCGCAGGCCCGGGTTTACACTGGCCCAGCCAGAGTAAACCGTGAAGCTTTGCGGGGTTTCTGCCGGCCTGCTATGCAATGATATCAGAGCCGGGCATCACCGCGACTTACGCCGCTGGAACGATGCTGACGAACTTGCGGTTGTCTGGACCCTTGGTCTCGAACTTCACCTGACCGTCCGCGGTTGCGAACAGGGTGTGGTCCCGGCCCAGACCCACGTTGGCGCCAGCGTGGAAACGTGTGCCGCGCTGACGAACGATGATGCTACCTGCAGAAACGGTCTCGCCGCCAAAGCGCTTGACGCCAAGTCGTTTCGACTCGGAATCGCGACCGTTACGGGTACTACCTGCTGCCTTTTTATGAGCCATTACCGGCCTCCTCTCTCAGGGGGTGTCAAAGGTCTCAGCCTTTGATACCCGTGATCTTGACTTCAGTAAACCACTGACGGTGGCCCTGACGCTTCATGGAATGCTTGCGACGACGGAACTTGATGATCTGGATCTTGTCGTGTCGACCGTGGTTGACCACTTCAGCGGTCACGGTGGCGCCGTCAACAACCGGTGCGCCTACCTTGATGTCATCGCCATTACCGACCAGCAGAACGCGATCGAACTCAACGGTACCGCCGGTTTCAACTTCCAGCTTTTCCAGCTTGAGCGTCTCGCCTTCTTTCACACGGTGCTGTTTGCCACCGCTAACAATAACTGCGTACATAGTACTCTCTCCGCGATTGACCCATCGCTGCTCTTATCCGCCTGGTTCTAAGGGAGGCGCTCTGGCGACCCTATAGCAGGGAGCGCAGGTTGGGATGAGTTAGGGCGCGTGATTGTACGAAAACCCCAGACCAAACACAAGCCAAGTTGACACTGCTGGCATCAGTACCTAGCATTGCCGCGACCTGCCTGTTTTTCCAGTCAAATCACTATTCAGGGGACCGGACAGCCGCATGACTGCCCAGCGCATATACGACACCGTCGCCGACGATTTTTCCGCCGTCAATGATCTGATTATCAAACAGCTTTCTTCCGACGTGCCCCTGGTGGAGAAGATCGCCCAGTACATTATCGAGAGTGGTGGCAAGCGCTTACGGCCTCTATTGGTGCTGCTGTCCAGCCGGGCAGCAGGCGGACCCCGGGGCGATCATCACAAGCTGGCCGCAGTGATTGAATTCCTGCACACCGCCACCCTGCTGCACGACGATGTGGTCGACACCTCCGATATGCGCCGGGGCAGAAGCACGGCCAATGCCCGCTGGGGCAATGCGCCGAGCGTACTGGTAGGGGATTTCCTCTATGCCCGGGCCTTCGAGATGATGGTGGAGCTTGGCAGCCTGCCGGTTATGCAAGTGTTGTCCCGCGCAACCACGGTGATCGCTGAAGGGGAAGTGCTTCAGCTAATGAATGTAAAAAATCCTGACGTCAGTGAAGCGCAATACATGGAAGTCATTCACAACAAAACAGCCATGCTGTTTGAAGCCGCATCCCATACCGGTGCCCTGCTCGCCGGTGCGCCGCCCGAACAGGAACAGGCCCTGAAAGATTACGGCAAACATCTGGGCCTGGCGTTTCAGCTGGTGGACGATGCCCTGGACTATACCGGCGATGCAGAAGCCATGGGCAAGAATGTCGGTGACGATCTGGCCGAAGGCAAGGCGACACTACCTTTGATCTACGCTATGACCAACAGCAGCGACGAACAGCGCCAGCTGATCCGCAACGCCATCCGCAAGGGCGGTCTGGACGACCTGCCGCGCATTCTGGAGATCGTCAACGGTTCCGGCGCGCTTGAATACACCCTGGGCAAGGCCCGGGAGCAGGCAGCGCTGGCCAAAGCCTGTGCCAGCAAACTGCCGGCCTCTGAACACACCGCCGCCCTGGAGCTGCTGGCAGACGTTGCTGTTGACCGGATGTCCTGACGGCGATCAGCTTATAGCCTGAAGTCGAACTCCAGCTCCGGCTTCCGCTCATTCACGATGTCTGCCAGTCCCGCAGCGGAGCCACAGGCGTGGGTCCAGCCCAGGGTGCCATGGCCGGTATTCAGGTACAGGTTGCCGATACGGCTTCTGCCTATATAAGGAACATTGGAAGGCGTCGCCGGGCGCAGGCCGGTCCAGAATTCTGACTGATCCCAACGGGCGGCGTCGGGCATGATCTCGGCGGCTCTGCGGACGATGGCACTGCAACGGACCAGATTCAGGTCCCGGTCATACCCGTTCAGTTCCGCCGTGCCCGCCACCCGTATCCGGTCGCCCAGCCTGGTATAGACCAGCTTGTACTCGTCATCTGTCAGACTGACCTTGAGCGCTGCCTGTTCGTCCCTGACCGGCGCCGTGATGGAGTAGCCCTTCGCCGGATAGATGTTGAGGAAAAAGCCCAGTTTGCGGGCAAAATGCGCACTGTGGCTGCCCATACTCAGGACATAACTGTCCATGCGGAGCGTCCGGTGGGTGCCTTCTGAGTCGATCGTGCCCACCCCGAGAATCCGGTCACGGGTACGTTCAAAGCCAACAACTTCGGTGTTGTACAGAAACTTCACGCCTGCCTGCTCAGCCCTGGCTGCCAGGGCCTGAGTGAATTTGCGGGCGTCGCCGGTTTCGTCCTCGCGGGTATAAGTGGCGCCCACGATACGGTCGCGGATTGGTGTCAGGGCGGGCTCCAGCTCCAGCGCACGGGCGCGGTCGATGATCTGCCGGTCACATCCCAGGTCCTGCATGATGCGGGTCGGCTCCCGGGCGGACTCAAATTCCTTTTCGCTGGTATAGAAGTGCAGGATGCCTGTCTCCAGCTGGTCGTACTCCAGTCCAAGCTCCGCTCGCAATTCCCGCAGCTTGGTACGACTGTAGGTCCCGAGATTCACCATCTGGCGAATGTTCCAGGCCGCGCGGCCATGGGTGCACTGGGTCATGAACCGGAATCCCCAGAACCACTGGGCCGGGTCCATACGCAGCCGGAACAGCAGAGGAGCGTCAGCCTGGGTAAGCCATTTCAGCACTTTGAGTGGTGCAGACGGGTTCGCCCAGGGCTCCGCGTGAGAAACCGACACCTGGCCGCCATTGGCATAGCTGGTTTCAACGCCGGCACGACTCTGACGGTCAACCACGGTGACTTCGTGCCCGGCCTGTCTCAGATACCAGGCCGAGGTGATACCAACCACGCCAGCGCCCATGACCAGTATGTGCATATGCAAACTCCCCCGTGACGTCGTTGCCTGGTATGTGTCGTGCCGGCTGAGAAGGTCAGCCGCCGGCGCGTTTGACGGTCCAGCCCTGCTCCTGCAGTACCGGAATCAGAATGTCCCGCTGGTCACCCTGTATCTCAATGGTGTTACCCTTTACGGTGCCACCGGTGCCACAGCGGGCCTTAAGCTTGCGGGCGTAGTTCTTCAGTTCGTCGCCAGCGAGAGGAAGACCGGTGACAATAGTCACGCCCTTCCCCTTGCGACCTTTGGTTTCCCGGCTGACGCGAACCACGCCGTCACCGGCAGGCGCCACCGCTTCGGAACAGGTGCAGGCCGCCTGTGCATTGCCACATTGCGGGCACATACGGCCCTGCTCCGTGGAGTAGACCAGGCCGCCGGATTGTCGCTTGCTCACATCAACTCCTGTCAGTTAGCGGACGGTGCCCTCAATTGGGAGGGTACCGGTTAAACATCTCTGCAACCACCTCGTCAATCAGCTCCTGGCGGGTGCCCGGCGACTGATTTTCATTGAGGTAGCGTTTGCTGGCGCCCCGCCAGACCACCCGCTGAGTGTTTGAATCCACCAGCTCCACCACCAGCTGCCCTTCGCGGATTTCGCGCACCGGAGGTGCCGTTGACAGGCCCCAGCCAAACCGGCCGCGGCCAAAACCCAGTCCGTAGGAAAAGCCCGTGGTGTCGAAGCGCTCGACCTGGTCGATCCGGTAACTCACCAGAAGATCGGCCTCATCGACGCTTACCTGGCTGACCTCCCGGGCGGACAACTCGCGGGCCACCGCTGCTTCGACCCGGCTACCATCCAGGGACGTATACCCCTCGCCCGCATCAGGCGCGAACGCCCAGCTCTGATAATTGGCGAAGGTGGCGTTACTGTCATAGTCGGTGACCACCTTGGCGGCGCAACCACCCAGCAACGCAACCAGCGCTGCCAGCGCGAACAGGTGAGGAACTCTGGCTAACCAGCTC
This sequence comes from uncultured Marinobacter sp., assembly GCA_964530545.1. Taxonomy (GTDB): domain Bacteria; phylum Pseudomonadota; class Gammaproteobacteria; order Pseudomonadales; family Oleiphilaceae; genus Marinobacter. The sequence continues at coordinate 24,914 of CAZHAY010000006.1, read as the reverse complement.
ATGGGACTATCTCCGTTCGGTTATCGTTGCGTTGATTATCATCAGTATACGTCAGGTCCCCGGTGTGGGCAGGGTCTGATCCGACGGCGTTTCCGGATGGTAATCCAGTTGATGGGCCTCACAGAAGGAGACGAAAACCTCAACCGCAGGCTCCGGAACACCCACCACAAACGTTACTATCTCCTGATAGACCGCTTCAGACAGTTCCGCCCCGTGCTGATCGCACCAATGACGCAGGGGCTGCTCAAGGGCGAACGGCAGCGATACCACAAACGGCTCCACCGCCTGGCTCTGCTCCCGGCCCACTTCGGAAAGCACCGACTCGGCCGCGCCCGCGTAGGCCCGTACCAGGCCGCCGGTGCCGAGTTTGATGCCGCCAAAGTAGCGGATAACGATCACGGCAAGATCGCCCATATCCTTGTGCTGGATGACATTGAGAATGGGCTTGCCGGCGGTGCCTGACGGCTCGCCATCGTCGTTCATGCCAGCTTCAGCAGCGGATCCCGGCGGCCCGATCTGGTAGGCCCAGCAGACGTGGCGGGCATCGGGGTGCTCTTTCCAGGCCTGCCCGGCCAGTGCTTTCACTTCGTCCCGGCTCTCAACCGGTGCGACTCTGGCAATAAACCTGCTTTTGCGGATGACGGTCTCCCGTTCCAGAAAACCGGCCGGCACCGGATAGCCACGGCTCACAACAGATTCTCCATCAGCGGCTCCCCCAGCCCGGGGTCATCAGAGTCCGTGAATATGGGCAGCCACAGCGCGACCTGCAACCCGCCGTCGGCCACATTGTGGGCGTCAATACGGCCGTCATGGGCGGCAACGATGTCACGGGCGATGGCCAGGCCAAGGCCCCAGCCACTGCCGCTACGGGCCTTATCTGCCCGGTAGAACGGCTCGAACAGATGGGGCAACAGTTCCTCCGGCGCCCCCGGACCCTGGTCGGTAATGGTACAACGCAACTGACTTCCTTCCCGTGCCAGCTCGACCCGCACGGCCTTGCCTGGAGGTGTGTAGTCCAGCGCGTTCTGGAGGATATTGTCCAGGCCCCGGCGCAGCAGCTCGCCGTTGGCCAGCACTGTCACCTGCCGGCACTCGGGCCCGGCACTGAAGTGACATTCCACCCGCTGATGGGCCGCGTAGTCCGCCGCATCCCGCAGCACATCATTCAATGCCCGGATCATTGTCACCGGCTCACGTTCAAGCCCGTCACGACCGCCGGAAACCCGATAGAGGGTGAGAATCTGCCCGGTCATCTCTTCCAGCCGCTCGTTCTGGCGCTGGATGCTGTCAAGCAAGTCGGGTTCGATGCCACTGTCAGCGGCCAGCTCGATGGCCACGCGCTGACGTGCCAGGGGCGTCCGGAGGTCATGGGAAATGTCCCGCATCAGCTGATTCTGTCGGTCCAGCAGCTCACAGAGCCGTTCTGTCATGGCGTTGAAGGCCCGGGCCAGCAGACCGATTTCGTCGCGCCGGCGGGCAATGCGGTCGTTTACCCGCAGGCTCAGGTCGCCGGTGGCGATGGCCTGGGCGGTGGTTTCCATATGACGCAGGGGACGGGATACGTGGCGGGCAATCCACCAGCAGGCCACCGTCAGCAGGATAACGCCCAGGGCCAGTTCCAGCGAGCGGGCGACGGCCGGCGACACTCGTCCGGCACGGTCTGAACGGGGCCACGCGACCAGCCGCTGGCTGTCACTGATTTCAATCACCGCCGGTTTGTGGTGGTACCAGGACCTCATGCGTTCCCGCACTGAATCCGGCAACTGCTGGCGGGCCTCATCCACATCCACCAGCATCAGGTGCAGGTCCATCTGTTCGCCCTGTGATCGCAGGTAGCGCCAGAAGGCACTGCGATCCTCCGCCTGCCGCAGGCGAGCTGCCTCTACCGCCACATCCCGCAGGCCTTCCAGCTGTTCGATGGCCTCCCGCTCCCGGTCCAGCAATTCCCGGGTGACCAGATTGCTCAGCACAACAGCGGCCGCCAGCGCCAGCCAGATCAGCAGAAAGATCCGCCAGAACAGCGGCAGAATCATGGTACGTTTCCCAAGGGTATCCAAGTATTACTCCGGTTCAGCAGGGTCAGGCGATGGGCTTCCGGTCACGCGGTAGCTGTACCCCAGCCCCCGCACCGTTTCGATGCGCGAGGGCTCCGGGGGGCCCAGCTTACGGCGCAGATTACTGATATGCATATCCAAGGTCCGGTCATAGGCCGCCAGACGCCGGCCAAGGGCCCATTGCATCAGGTCGGTCTTGCGGACAACGTTGCCGGCATGGGCCAGCAATACCTGCAACACTTCATATTCTGTAGCGGTCAGCTCAACCGGCTCGTCCCGAAGGTAGACCCGACGCTGTTCCGGCTCTACCCGCAGGTCACCAAAAACACGGTCAGCGTCCACTTCCGCCTGACTGTCCCAGGCGATCCTGCGCAGCACGGCCTGGATCCGCGCCACCAGCTCCCGGGGATTACAGGGTTTGGGGATGTAATCATCGGCACCCACCTCAAAACCGACAATACGGTCGGTTTCATCCCCCCGGGCGGTCAGCAGTATGACCGGCAGGTGGTTCTTCGTGCGCAGCTCCCGCAGCACTTCCAGGCCGGAAATGTCTGGCAGCATGATATCAAGCACCACGATGTCCGTCAGACCTTCGGCGGCCAGCGTCAGGCCATCGCGACCGTTGGCGGCTTCCCGAACCTCAAACCCCTGTCCGGTCAGATACCGGGCCAGCAGGACCCGAAGTTCTTCATCGTCTTCTACCAGTAATACCCGGTTCTGCATCGGGCACTCTCCCTTGGTGATTACCGTCATTATCCTACCAGCGCTACCTGTGGGGTGGCGCTCTTTACGGATCTTTTACCATGATCTGACAGGAACTTACACGCAAGCGACTATGCTGCTTTCAGTACCTGCGCGGACATGGGTCCGCCTTACCAGAAAGGAGCACTGCCATGAAACGACAAACCCGAACCCTTCCACTGACCGCCGCCCTGATCTCAGCCCTGATGCTGACCAGCCCCTTTGCACTCGCGGATCACGACCGCGGGGCCCATAAGCATAAGATGGACCGCGCCGCTCTCTGCGAAAAGCTGGAAAGCGGAGACTGGGAGCACAAACGCGATCAGTTTCGCGAAAAAGCACAGAAGCACCATGATGAGGTGGCGGATCGCCTGCAACTGACGGATGAGCAGCGTGAAGTCTGGGACGAGATCCAGGCCGAACGCCACGAGAAGCACAAGCAGCGCCTCGACGCCATGAAGGAACGCTGCCAAAACCAGCAAAAACAATGAACTGTATCAGACCTTGTCGTAAAGTAGGCTGACATTCCACGCGGCTACCCCGGGAAAAGCGCCAGCACTGGCTGGTGTTTTCGGGCTAGCCGTCTCTCGTGTTGGCCTGAGCGATGACCGAACATCCCGCCCCCTGGGGCTTCGATATTCTGACCACAAACCGTATCAGCCAGATTGGCCGTGATGCCTGGCAGCAGTTCGCCGGCACCTCGGATCCGCTGATCAGCTACGACTTTCTGGAGGCTCTGGAAGCCAGCGGCGCCGTGTGTGCGAAAACCGGATGGCAACCCTGCCACCTGAAACTCTATCTGGACGGCCACTGGATCGGCGTCGCACCCGCCTACCGGAAGACCCACTCCATGGGTGAGTATGTGTTTGACTGGGCATGGGCCGACGCCTGGCAGCGCCACGGGGTGGCCTATTACCCCAAGCTGCTTATCGCCATACCCTTTACCCCCTGTCAGGGCCGCCGGCTGCTTATCAGCGACGAGAGTCGTGAGCGCCTGTCACCGGAACAGATTCATCAGGCGCTGGATGGTCTGATGCTGTCACTGGGGGTGCACTCCTGGCACCTCCTGTTTCCGGATCAGGCCGACCAGGCCCTGCTGGAGCTGCCCGCCAGCCTTCAGCGCCTCGGCTGCCAGTTCCACTGGCACAACAAGGGTTACCGGACTTTCGAAGACTTTCTGGCGACGCTCACCTCCCGCAAGCGCAAATCACTTAAACGGGAGCGCCGCCTGGTAGCGGAACAGGGTATCCATTTCGAACACTGGTCAGGGGATGCCATGCCAGATGACGTTCTGGACGACTTTGTCCTGTTCTACCAGGCCACCTACCTCAAGCGGGACATGCCGCCCTATCTGAACCTGACCTGCTTCCGCATGTTGGCTGACCGGCTGGGCCGGGGACTTCGGATAATAACAGCCGTGCACGAAGGCCGGCGCATTGCAGCGGCAATGTTTATTGTCGGGGACCAGACCCTGTACGGACGCTACTGGGGCTGCCTCGACGACTACAGTCATCTGCATTTCGAAACCTGCTATTACCAGGGCATTGACCTGGCCATTGCAGAAGGCCTGCAACGCTTCGATGCCGGCGCCCAGGGCGAACACAAGCTGGTACGCGGGTTCGAACCGGTACTGACCCACTCCTGGCACAACCTGGCCCATCCCGGCTTCCGGGATGCGGTCGTGGAATTCTGTGAGCAGGAAGCCATGGACGTCAGACAATACCGTGATGCGGCGTTATCGGCGCTGCCCTATCGCCGCGAAACTGCCGACTAGCAGCTGTAAGACTGCTATTGTCGAGAATCGGGACAGGCATCACACGACCTCCCAAGCCATTGATTTAAAAGAGAACGATTACGGATCTATGGGCCAATCCCGCCCCGCTCGCTGAAATCTTACAGCCCTGTAAGCTTTCTCCTACACGGCTTGGCGGGAATGTCTGATTTTCCCCAGGCCCGGAATACGTAGAATGGAACTCGTACAAGGAAGTCACCAAGGGAATGCAGGGACTGGCAAGCGTAGGGATAGCGTAGTCATGGAGTAGAGGCTACTGCAGGGAGTGTAGCAGCGGATTCGGCAAGGAGTCGCCCATCGCCGGCCAGGAAGGTCAGCGAGCATGGATGCCCAAGGGAATGTCGTCAGGGATGACGCCCAGGGAATCGGGCAGTGCCGAAGGAACCGGCATCGGGTCTGGTCGCGGACAAGGGGTCACAAGGATTGTGGCTCCAGCCGTGCACCCGCTTTTACCCAGCTCATCACTCTTCGTTATCTTCTCTCGTTCCTTTACCAGGCCGCCCGGAGCCCATGGCCCGGCGCCTTTGAGTTTCGTCTTACATGGTTGACAGGCATTCAGCGGTGGTTTGTCGAGGTTCCGTGGTGAAACAACGCCGGCCTCGGGGGATGGCTTCGTGGTGGTTTTCATTCATCGAAGCTAATTACCACAAGACAGACACAGCGAAATAACCATGAAATATACCAGAACTCTAATTACCTCACTGATGCTCGTTTTCAGCCTGTTCACCAGCCAGGTCTGGGCTGAAGAAGCCGCTGAGCCTGCCGCCACGGCGCAGGTCATCAACATCAACACCGCCACTGCCGAACAGCTGACAGCGCTGGACGGTATCGGTGAAAGCAAGGCCCTGGCCATTATTGCGGACCGGGACACCAACGGTCCTTTCGAATCGGGAGACGATCTGACCCGCGTGCGGGGTATTGGTGAAGCTACGGTCATGAAGAACGCCGACCGTATTACAACCCGCTGACTTCCTGCCCCGCCTTTCGGCGGGGCTTTTTTTTCCTGTCACTGCCCTCATTTGCGGTCGCGCTCAAAGTCGTCTGGACATGACTGCGCGCTGGATTTATGGTGGTCAAAAACCTACCGACATCCGGACAGCAGCATGGCGGACCCGCTGAAGCTTTACCCTTCCCGGCCCGAAAAAGTCTACTTTTACGCCACCTGCCTGGTGGATCTTTTCTACCCGGACGCCGGCCTGGCGGGAATCCGGTTGCTGGAGCGGGAGGGCATAGAAGTTATTTTCCCGGAACAGCAAACCTGCTGCGGGCAACCGGCCTGGACCTCCGGATACCACGATGAAGCCCGGGCCGTGGCCAGGGAGCAACTGGCGCTGTTTCCTGAACCCTGGCCCATCGTTGTCCCCTCCGGGTCCTGCGGCGGCATGATGCACCGGCATTACCCACAACTGTTCCACAGCACCCCGGATCAGGATCGGGCCAACGCCGTCGCCGGGCGGATCTGGGAACTGACCGATTTCCTGCTCAATGTCTGCCATGTCCGCCTGAAGGACATCGGCGAACCTGTCACCCTCGCCATGCATACCTCCTGCTCAGCCCGGCGCGAACTCGGCCTGGGGGGCACCGGGCCTGAGCTTCTGGCGCAGCTCAACGGAGTAACCGTGGTTGAGCCAGCACGGGCTGAGGAATGCTGTGGGTTCGGCGGCACCTTTGCGGTCCGGCATCCGGAGATTTCGGCAGCCATGACGGCAGACAAACTGCAGGCGCTGACGGAGACCGGAGCGGATGAGTTTGTGACAACAGACTGCGGCTGCCTGATGAACCTCAACGGCTATGCCGAGAAACAGGGGCATGAGCTGCGGGGGGAACACATACTCAGCCTGCTTTGGCGACGGACCGGTGAACCGGCAGGCGAGGATCCGGCAGTTTGACCATGACCAGGCCGACGGACGGCGCTCAGCAATTTCATCCCCGCGCCCGGCGGGCCATCAACGACCCCCGGCTTCGCCAGAACTTCCGACGGGCCATGGACGGACTCATGGAGAAGCGCCACGCTGCGTTCGAAGACCGGGATCTGGAAGCATTGCGAACCCTGGGAGCCAGCATCCGCCAGCAGGCTCTGGCCCGGCTGCCGGAACTGCTGGAACAACTGGAACAGCGGCTGACCGCCAATCGCGTCCAGGTTCACTGGGCCACAGACAGTGACGAAGCCTGCCGTATCGTGACTGAAATCTGCAAACGCCGTAACGCCCGGTCGGTGATCAAGGGCAAGTCCATGGTGAGTGAGGAAATGGACCTCAACCACCACCTGGCCAGTCATGGCATTGAAGCACTGGAATCGGATCTGGGCGAGTACATCGTGCAGTTGGCGGAAGAAACCCCCTCCCACATCATTATGCCGGCGATCCACAAGAACACCGGCGAAATCGCCGACCTGATGCACCGCAAGACCGGCTCCGACCGGTCCACCAATGTGGACTACCTGACCAGCCAGGCCCGCCAGCAATTACGGGAAAAGTTCCAGACCGCCGATATCGGCATTACGGGGGTCAACTTTGCGGTGGCCGAAACCGGTACGCTTTGTCTGGTGGAGAATGAGGGTAACGGCCGTATGACGACCACGGTACCTTCGTGCCATATCGCAGTGACCGGTATCGAGAAAGTGGTGCCCACCCTGGCGGACCTGCCGCCATTGCTGGCACTGCTGACCCGCTCCGCCACCGGGCAGCCCATCACCACCTATATCAACATGATTTCCGCCCCGCGCCGCGACGGCGAGCTGGACGGGCCTGATAGCGTTCATCTGGTGCTGGTGGATAACGGCCGATCCGATATTTACCAGGACGACGAGCTGATCGATACCCTGCGCTGCATTCGCTGCGGCGCCTGCATGAATCACTGCCCGGTGTACACCCGGGTTGGCGGTCATACCTACGGTACGACTTACCCGGGCCCCATCGGTCAGATTCTTATGCCCCAGCTTCTGGGACTCGCTGACACCCGGCATCTGCCGTCAGCATCCAGCCTTTGCGGTGCCTGTGGTGAGGTTTGCCCGGTGAAGATTCCCATACCCGACCTGCTGGTGCGATTACGACGGGAAACCATGGACGGTGACCAGGTGCAGCCATCAACGGTGAAGGACCACGGGATCAACCGAAGCTGGAAAGAGGCGCTGATCTGGCAGGGCTGGCGATGGCTGCACACCAACCCGACCGTCTACCGGCTGGGCACCGCTATTGCGAGCCGGTTACGGGCACTCCAACCGACCCGGCTGGGCGCGTGGACCCAATACCGGTCTGTCCCCCGGCTCGCCAAAAAGACACTTCACCAGCAGCTCCGGGAGCGGCGATCATGAGTAGCCGTGATCATATTCTTGAGCGACTCCGCCAGCGGCGGCGCACCACGCAGCCAGCGCCCGAGGGCAACGCTGGCCCTGTGCTGGCATCCCCCTGCTGGACCCTTGACCAGAAACTGGCCAGATTCCGGGCAGCCATGGAAGCCGTGCACGGGGAGGTTCTTGACTGTCGCGATCGCGATTGGATAACTGTGCTGGCGGACTGGTTGCAGGCGCGGCGCATCAGGACGCTGCTGGTGGGTAACGGGCGGGAACCCCTGGCGTCACTGTCCTCATCCAGCGCGGGCCTGCCGGAACTGATCCGCTACGACGAGCCGGTGGAAAACTGGCAGGACTACCTGTTCGACCAGGTCGATGCCGGCCTGACCACAACCCGGGGTGGTATAGCTGAAACCGGATCACTTATCCTGTGGCCGGACGCTGCCGAGCCCCGGCTGATAAGCCTCGCACCACCGGTACATATTGCCCTGCTTAAAGCATCGGTCCTGTACGGAACCTTTGCCGACGCCATCCGTGCCCAGAACTGGTCCTCCGCAATGCCAGCCAACGCCCTGCTGATTTCGGGCCCGTCCAGGACGGCGGATATCGAACAGACTCTGGCTTACGGGGTTCATGGTCCGAGGGAACTGCTGGTGCTCGTTATTTCATGATCCGTGGCGCGCTACTGATCGGCTGTGCCTCCCTGCTCTGGGCGACGACGAGTATCGTTGCCAAGTTCCTGTTTTCGGATTCCGGGTTAGAGCCACTGACCCTGGCGCTGCTGCGGCTGCTGGTCGCCCTGCCGGTCTTCTGGGTGCTGATGAGGCGGGAGCTGAATCGCCAGCGGACAGATGGGCAGCGCCGCTGGTGGCCAGCGACATGGACACCGCTGGCACACTGCGTCTGGCGGGTATCCTGCTGGCATTACTGGCGGCGGCCGTTTATGCCGGCTTTACCCTCTCCAGCATCATCGTGACGCTGGAGCCGCTGTTCGTGACGGTGCTGGCCTGGGTGGTGCTTGGCGAGGTGCTCGGCCCCATCGGTATCGCTGGCGCCGTCATTCTCACCATCGCCGTGGTGGTGGCCTCGGACAGCAGCCGGGCCGCGTCCGTCGCCCGCGATTGACGGGCGGTGCCCGGAGTCGGGCGATGATCAGCCTTGCTTGCGTTGTTTTTCCAGCATGTTGGGCTGGAGGATTTCGATCCAGTACCCGTCCGGATCACGAATAAATCCCAGGCCCTTCATCTTGCCGTCATCGGGACGCTTGACGAAATCAACGCCAAGAGACTCGAAGCGCTCACAGGCCGCGTAGACGTCCGGCACGGCGACGCCGATATGACCGTAACCCTGGGGCTCGTCGTTGCCGTTGTGGTAGCTGAACTCCGGGTCGTCCTCGGTGCCCCAGTTATGGGTCAGCTCCAGCATGGCCTCACGCCCGAAGATGTAGGTAGTCCGGTGACCATCGTCCTCAGGCACGCTCTGGGCCTGCCGGTCGTTCAGGTAGGCCATGAAATAAAGCGTGAATTTCATCTCGGGGAAGTCCAGCTTCCGCACCAGACGCATGCCCATGACCCGGGTATAGAAGTCCATGGACCGCTCCGGATCCTTGATACGCAGCATGGTCTGGTTAAACACATAACCGTCCGTTTCCGGTACCGGGGCATCGTGCAGACCTGGCGCCTGTTCGAAATGTCGGGACATGAAAAGTTACTCCAAAGATAGGTGTCGATTCGGACAAGGGACTATAAATGACGGCGATATGGACAAATTTCAACCCCGGCGGCATTCTACGGAAAACTCATCCGACCCAGGTGCGCACAGGTGACCGAAAAGATCCCCGTGGGTATCAGCAGCTGCCTGCTCGGCAACCCGGTCCGCTACGATGGCGGCCACAAACACTCCCGGTACTGCAGCGAGGTACTGGCCCGCTACTTTGAGCTTCGGCCCATCTGCCCGGAGCTCGAAGCCGGGCTTGGGGTTCCCCGGCCGCCGATTCAGCTGCAGGAAGACGGCGACGGGCTTCGACTGGTAGAAGTCAGCGCCGGAACCGACCATACCGCTGCAATGGACAGCGTTATCAACCGAACCGTGGCTTCATTGGGCGACCTGCGGGGTTTTATCCTGAAGTCAAAGTCGCCGTCCTGCGGGCTGGAGCGCATCCCCGTGCACAATCTCCATGGTCAAATCGTCCGCCAGGATGGCCGCGGGATGTTTGCTGACGCGCTGGTCCGTCACTACCCACAGATGCCGTTGGAACAAGAGTGCCGCCTCGAGGAAGACCCGTTGCGGGCCGACTTTATCAAGCAGGTCTTCGCCTACCATAAGTGGCGGCAGGCGTTGACCCGAAAATCATGACGCCCTGTGGCAGCCCACAAGACGTCTTTGGACAATTGAAAGGGTTCTAGAAGCCGTACAACAACGAAACGGAAGTTTCCGTATCCGTTGAGACCGAGTCCGGTGGCGCATCGGAAACGTGGGTCACGTGATATGCCAATTTCATGGACAGATTACCAATCACGCTGGCCTGTACCGAAGTTTCAGATTCCGTGATGACGTTGTTCTCGTCCAGGCCGATCTCGGTGGAGAGCTTCTGCCGGAACAGGGCGTTTTCTGACAGCTCAAAATCAAGATGGGCCGCAAGCCGCGCAATGGCTTCGCTTTCTTTTCGGTTACCGTCGTCGTCCGGCTCATCCAGTCGGTTGTACCGGTAACCGGCACCGGCGGAAAGATCGAGAAAGGACTTGTCCCCCAGCTCCCACACCCGGTGTCCGTAACCGGTGGTAGCCGAAGTCCGGTAATCGTAACCGGAAAACCGATCATTCTCCCAACCGCCCCGCAGGAACCAGAACTGGTTTTCCGAGAATTTGTAGTTGGTTTCCGCCTCCACCCGGTAGCGTTCGGCGGTGGTCTCATCTTCGGCTTCCGTGTAGGCCGAGCGCAGTTCACCGATATTGCGCCAGGTTTCCGTCTCATGAACCACGCCCAGCCGGGCCTTGAGGTTGGTTTCTTCCGAGTTGCCGGTTGTCACCAGCAGACCCAGTTCCGCTTCGCCCCTCCAGGGCTCCTGTGCGAGGACCATACCTGGCAGGATCAGGGCGACCGCAGCCGCCACCTTGCAAATGTGTGTCATGCGTTCTCCGTTACTCGGTCAGTTCAGACAGGGGTCTTGCTGAGGGCCTCTCCCCTGGCACTACGGGCGGCCTGTCGGGCGCGCTCGGCTTTCTTACGGGCTTTCCGCTCGGCGATCACCCGGGCGGCTTCACCACCCACGTGGGCCTCACCCCGGGCCTTGGCCAGGCGTACCTGACGTTCCCGTTCAGCGAACCGTGCCCGTTGCTCATCGGTCAGGGTACCGCTGCATTGATGACAGCTGACTCCACGCCGGTATTCCGGTCGCTGCTTGTCGGCTTCGGTAATCGGACGGCGGCAGGCATGACACTGGTCGTACTGACCCCGCTCCAGCTTGTGATTGACGGTCACCCGGTCGTCAAAAACGAAGCATTCGCCCCGCCACAGGCTCTGCTCCTCCGGCACCGACTCCAGGTAGTTCAGAATGCCGCCCTTGAGGTGATATACCTCTTCGAACCCCTGCTCTTTCAGATAGGCCGTGGATTTTTCGCAGCGGATTCCACCGGTACAGAACATGGCAACTTTACGGTGCCGGCTCGGGTCCAGGTGCTCTTTGACGTACTGCGGGAATTCCCGGAAGGTGTCAGTAACCGGGTTTACGGCCCGCTCAAAGGTTCCGATCTCGACCTCGTACTGGTTGCGGGTATCGATCAGCAGCACGTCGGGATCGGAAATCAGGTCGTTCCAGGCCTCGGGCTCGACATAAGTCCCTACCGTGCGCTTCGGATCGATACCTTCCACGCCCATGGTGACAATTTCTTTCTTGAGTTTGACCTTGGTGCGCTTGAAGGGCTGGATATCAACGAAGGACTCTTTGTAATCAATGCCGTCGAAACGCGGATCAC